>CAKPAV010000084.1 GCA_934133115.1 uncultured Bacilli bacterium | reverse complement strand
ATTCTTTAGATAAGTTAGGCAAAGCCGTTAAAAATAGCAAATATAAAGTATATACACGTGTGAATTTTGCTAATTCTACTGGCGCTGATCAATTAAGTTCAGGTAATGGTATATTTAATGGAGAAAAAGTTAAAAATGCTCCTGAATTTGTGACAAGAATTCATAATCTAGAAGGTATTGATATTGTTGGTGATGATTCTTATAACTCAAGTGTTAAAAATATTAAAGGATTAGCATCGATGTTTGCTACTAAAATCAACAACAATTTTGGCCATATTGCGGAAAATGATGGTAATTATTCTAATACTCCATCACTTATTTTAGCCGCAATGTCGCAACATGCGGGTTATTCAATTTACGACTTAATTACTTCACCATTCTTTGTTAAAAATGGTTCTAGTAGCGTGGATCAAGGAGTTATGACTTTTAAAGAAAATTCTTTTAGTGAATTTAATTATAAAGCTCATTATAAATCAACTAAAAATATTATTAATGGCTTAAAAGAAGTAAGTAGTGTTATTTATAATGTTAGTAATGAAGATTTTGCTTGCTTTAATATAAAGAGCGATTATCCAAGTGAAAGCATATCACAAAATATTAACACCACTAATACGAGTATAACGTTTAATACTTCTAGTAGTGCAATTGGATATGCGCTTGATACTGGTAACACAATTGATATTTATGTGACTAATGATAGTGAAGTAACACTAGGTAATATTAATATCAATGATATATCCATTGGTCACTATATCGATAATGAATTTAATAAAGTAGAAGAAGTTAATAAAAATAATAAAATAACGCTTAAAGCAAACACTTTATATCATGTTACTTATAGTGGAACAACGAAATTAACTTCATCAACTTGGGATAATATCGGAGGTTAAAGTTATGAAAAATATAAAATATTTAATTTTACCTTTAATGCTTCTTAGCATGTGTAGTTGTGATACAGGTAGTAATACAAGCAATAATACTAATAAAAATAACGATATTATTGATAATAAAGATAATTTTGTAGCGCCTTACAAACAAAAAATGTCAGAAAGTGGCAAAGCAATATTAGTAAACCGCGATGATGTGCCGCAAATTATCATTTCATCATTATTACGCACGGATTTATTTATTAATGCTGATTTTAAAAAGGCAAGCGAAATGGAAGACTACTTTGCTATTGCTAAAGAAACAAATATGAATACGATTGAACTTTCCATTATGTGGAGTCAAATCGAAAAAAGTTATGATAATTACGACTTTAGCGATTTAAAGTATTATTTAGATTTTGCTAAAAAATATGATTTAAAAGTAAATTTAGAATGGTATGGAAGTTTTGTTGATGGGGAAACTCATATGGTAAATGTACCAAGTTATATTAATGATTCATCAACCTATCCAGTTATTCAAGATATGTTTGATTTTGCTAATTTTGGAAGATGTAAAATCTTAGATTGGTCCAATACTAATTTACTTAACCGTGAAAGTAAAGCAATTTATGAGATGATGAATTATATTTATGATTGGAATAATGAAAATGATAATTATGATCCAGTTATAATGGTTCAAATTGGTCAAGGTGTTGATCGTTTCCAACGTTGGAGAGTTAAAGCTTATGATGTTAAAGATAGTTCAGGAGAAGCTTTAACTAGTGATTATGCTTGGTCGTTAGCGAAAACTTATTTAAATGAAGTAGGAAAAGGCGTTAAATATTCTAAATATAAAGCCTTAACTCGTGCAGAATTTTGTGAACAAAATGCTGTTGTTAATTATGTTCGCGATATTAAAGACTTAGAATATATCGATATTGTTAGTCCAACATATTTGCATGAAATTGCTTCAACTAAAAATGGTATTAAATCATTTAATGATGAGTATAAAGAAATGTATTTAATGAATTCAGAAAACTGGGCATCGGATATTAACCATAAACAAACATTAGCGACATTTGCCATGGGCGCAAGTGGATATGTATCTTATCAACTTTCTTGTCCATTATATTATCCAGAATCTCCTAATGGGGCTTTATATAAAAGATTAAATGAAGAAGGTTCGTCATTAGAAGACAAGTTTATTGAAAATAATAAGCGTGCAACAGACACAAAAAGCATTAACAAAGCTTTATTAGATACTTATGTTGGTGTTGCTAATGCGCCAAGAAGTAGATTTGCTAGTTTTGGTTTAAATAATTTATTAAATAACAAGACAGGTGAAGAAAGAATTCAAAAAGTTTATTTGAATAATGGTTTAATGTTTAATTATTCTAATCCCAATGATGCTTTAGGATTTGCGATTAGTGATGGAAATTATGTCTATGCTTATTCTTCAAAAGATGCAACTTTAGATATTACAAATTGTACCATTACTATTGCTCAAAGCGGTTCATTTGATAAATCTGGTGATTGGAATACTTCGGGCGTAGTTTCTTTAGAAGGTAATTCAAAACTTAATATGGAAAGTGGTAAAGTATATCGAATTAGAATTGCAAGTTTTAATGAATTACCTAGTGCTGCGACATTAAAAGAAAATGGCTATTTCTCAACTTTAGATAGCGTTAGAGGTTAATATGCGCCGCTTAGGAGTATTACTTATGATGGGATTATTGTTATCAAGTTGTCATAATATTGATCATTCATCATCTAGTAGCGTTGTTACTTCAAATAACTCAACTAGCACAATAACTAATAAAGAGGAAGTAGTTTCTAAAGTTAAAAAACTTAGTAATGGTAAGCCATATCTACTTGTTGATAATAAACCATTTAATTTGCGTGGTGCTCAACTACGTATTGATGGATTAATGAATCGCTTAAGTTCATTATCTGGAGCGCCTAAACCATTATCTTTTGAAGAAATGGAAGTATATTTTAAAAAAGCAAGTGAAATAGGTATTAATACCTTACAATTACCATTAGAATGGAGCAAAATTGAAGTTAATAAAGATGAGTATAACTTTGATTTAATAGATGCGTTGTTATCAATGTGTAACAAATATAATTTGAAATGTGAATTCTTGTGGTTTTCTACGAATATGTGCGGAGACGTTCATGAGTTCCATGTACCTTCCTATATATTAAATGATGACGTTACTTACCCACGCATTAATGCCACTAATCCGATAAAAAATCATAAACTATATGGAGATTTCTATTATTTAGTTTTAAATAATCCTAACTTAATGGAAAGAGAGAGCAAAGTACTTACTAAAGTTATGGAACATATTTATGAATGGAACAAAGTAAATGGAAAGAAAAATCCTTTAATTGGTATTCAAGTTCATAATGAACCAGATGGCTTGCTTCGTTGGCGTTTAAGTCAATATAATTTGAAATTAAATGGAGAAAGTATTGAACCAACTTACTTATGGAAGATGACCTTAGAAGCACTAAATAATGCTGGTAAAACTATTAAAGCATCAAAATATAAGATATATACTCGTGTTAATTTAACAGTGACACTAGGAGTAGGTGATTTTAAAGAATTTCCTAATTTAGATATGTCACCAATTGATGTAATGAATTTAGAAGGCATTGATATTGTTGGTGATGATCCCTATGTTGAATCGCCAAAAGCAATTAACAAAATGCTTAAAGAATATAGTATTAAAGATAATTATCCAATGGCTTGCGAAAATATGGGTGATTATAAATCAAGTCCTTCGCTATTTTTAACAAGTTATCAAGCTGGTGGATGTTATATGTTTTATGAATTGGCTACAAGCGAATATTTCATTTTTGCCAATAAGGGAAGCTCTTATCATATTGATCAAGGATTATTAAATAGTAATCTAACAAATAAGAGTCATAGTGAAGATACAATTAATATTATTCAGGGTATTAAAAAAGTAGAATCAATTGTACCTATTGTGGATTCTAAAAATTTTGCCGCCTTTAATGTCATAAGTAATGAACCAAAATTGCAATTAACTCAAACAGTTAATACAAGTAACTTAAGTTTTACTTTTGTTACGAATAATGGCGCGATTGGATACGCTATTGAAAAAGATGATTATGCATATTTGTTTGTTACTAGAGATAGCAAAATAACGATTAATAACGCTAGTATTCGCTTAAAGGCTGATATAGGAGCGTTTATTAATGATGAATTTTTAATATCAGAAGAACAATATATTACTAATCAAATTGAAATAAAGTCAAATAAACTATATCGTATAGGAATAAGAACTATTAAAGAAGTTGTTACTTCCTCAACAAATGAAAATGTGTAGGTGAAATTATGTATGCCTGTAATGTAAAATCATTTATCTATTATGAACATCATCCTAATGATTATGTAATGGAACATACTCATAATTGTTATGAATGTGTCTTTTATCTTGGCGGTAAAGGAATGATAACTGCGGATAATGATTTAGAAGAATATGATGGACCAACAATTACTATTGTACGTCCAGGTATTAAACACGATGAAACAACAAAAGAGTTTTCGAGGTTATTTATTGTTCTTTTTGAATTTAAAAAAGATGAATTATTTAAACCATTTACCAAATTAAAGTTAGATAAAGAAATGGAAGAAGTATTTCTAAATTTGTTTTCAAAAATGCAAGAAGAAGAAAAAAATAAGAAAGCATTTTATCGTAATATGATTAGTTCATATTTTAGTTTAGTTTTATGTCATTTGCTTAGAAAAGTATATAAAACAGATAATAAAGCATCATATAACGAAGAATTAGTAAACAGAACGAAGAACTATATTAAAGAAAATTATAATCAAAAGATTGATTTTGAGCAAATTGCTTCTTCATTTGGCTATAGTTATCATCGTTTCCGCCATATATTTCAAAAAGAAACAAATACATCAATTAATCAGTATTTATTAAATTGTAAATTATATGCCGCTAAACAAATGCTAATTTCTACCGATATGCAAATTAAAGAAATTGCTATTAATTGTGGCTTTGAAAATAATATTCATTTTAATAATTTTTTCAAAAGTCGCATGAATATAACCCCACTTCAATTCCGTAATGCTTCAAATATGCAAACGGATGTCGGAGTATTTAAAATTAAAAGTGAGGATGAAAAAGAAGTGAATAAAAAATTACTTATTATTGATACCGATATTGGTGGAGATTGTGATGATGCTGGTGCTTTAGCGCTTGCTAATATATTTAAAAATGAAGGATTAATTGATTTATTAGGAATGACATTTACAACTTCCACTCCATATGGACCAGCCTCAATATCGGCGATTAATCGATTTTATGGAAATGATGATATTGAAATAGCATCAACAAGTCGAAAACATTTTTGTGATATTAATGTTAATCCTTTCCAAAAAGAATTGGCTTTATCTTTCCCTAATAAATATTATGATGAACGTACAAAACAGCTTAAACCTTGCGAAGATGCAGTTAAATTCTTAAGAAGAAAACTTGCTAGTGCAGATTATAAGTCAGTAACGATTGCTTGTATTGGACAACTAAATAATGTTTCTGATTTATTAGATTCACAACCAGATGAATATTCTTCACTTAATGGTGTTGAATTAGTTAAAAATAAGGCTAAAGAATTTGTAGTTATGGGGGGATTATTTAAAACTAAAGATGATGATATTGATTTTGATGCCGAATATAATATTGTCACTGATATTAAATCTGCTCAAAACTTTATTAAAAAGGTACCAACGGAAGTTACTTTCTTAGATTATAAAGTAGGATATAAAATTAAAACTGGAGCGACTTTATTAAAAGAAAATAATTCGAATAATCCCGTTACTGTTGCTTATCAAATATTCCAAAATGCACCACGCGAATCTTGGGATCCATTAACAATATGGTTTGCTAGTTTAGGTGAAGATAACATATTTAAAATATCGGAAGAAGGAACGATTAACATTGATGAAAAAGGAGTTACTACATTTGACAATTTCCATAAATCTAATCATTACTATTTAACGATTGGAGAAAATATTGATGATATAGTAAATAAAATCGATCAAACTTTGATAGGAGGAATAATTTATGAAAAACAAAACAGTTAAATCTTTGGTCTTAGGTGCTGTGTCTTTAATCGCATTAGTGAGTTGTGGTAAAACTACTAAACGTGATCACTTAATTTTCTATGTATGGGGTGATAATACCGAATTAGCGTCATATGAAAAAATTGCTCGAGATTATGAAGCAGAAACTGGAACAAAAGTAGAAGTACAATTAGCAACTGGCAATTATTATGAAAATCTTAATATTTCTTTTAGTTCAAAAGATCAAGCACCAGATATTTTCTTTACTGAATCAGGTGAGTTTTTATCACATTTAGCTAGTAATAAAATTATGAATCTTGAACCTTACATTCAAAGCGGAGCATTAGATGTTAAAACTAATTCTAATAGTGATGGAAAGATTGAACTTTGGGATGTTAATAGTGCTTATCAATATGATGGTGAAAATGTTGGTAAGGGCGATCACTACGCATTAATTAAAGACTGGTCTCCTGACTTTGTAATGTGGTATAACAAATCTCACATTGATGAATATAACAAAGAAAATAATCTAAAAAAAGGCGATGCGGGATATATGGAATATCCTAGTAAAGATGTACCAATGACTTGGGACGAATTCTTAGATATGTCATATAAACTTCGTAAAGAAAATCGTTATGGTACAATGTTAGACCGTGTTCCTTATAAGCATTTAATGGAATGGATTCAAATGACTGGTTCATCAACTTGGATTGATAATAAATATTTTAATAACGAAGATTCAAATGTTTATAAAGCATTCCAATTCTTTAGTGATTTACAAATTGGAGAAAAAGCTAGTGCACCAATTATTGGACCAACAGGAGTTGGAAGTGGTGAAGCTTTCGCTAATGGAAATATTAGCTTTGCTTTCTTTGGAAACTGGGCTTATTCAACATATAGTTGGGATAATGCGGGATTTGAAATTGGTTATTGCCCTGCTCCAGTTCCAGCGCATGAAGATGGTAGTGCTTTAACAAGTGCGGATGCCTATGCCGGAAGTTGCGGTATGATTTCTTTAGCGGTTTATAAAGATACTACTTTACCAGATGAAGCAATATCATTCTTAAATTACTACATGACTAAAGGTAATGAATACATGGCTTCAAAAGGATTTAATATTCCAGGAAATAAGTTGGTTGCTAATAGCGATACATATAAAAATCCAGAAAATGCTGAAT
>CAKPAV010000083.1 GCA_934133115.1 uncultured Bacilli bacterium | reverse complement strand
CTATAGAGGTAGCTTTTTGTGTTTGCTTTGATATGAACGTTTGGGAAATTACCGATCCCAAGATTTATAGTGACTTAAGAAACAAAATTATTTTAGACAAAAAATTTAAGAAAAAAGACAAGAAAACTTATAAGCAGTTTGTTTCTTTAAGTAAACATTACCAAGTGTTCTTAAAAAATGTGTATATTGAAAACGCTGCAGAAGTAAACAACGATAATAATCATGACGTAGAAGATTTTTCTGATGATGAATCATTTAAAACAGGGGAGACAGCCGATATATATAAGTTCTTCAATGATTATGATGCCACAAGGAAATTTTATGAAATATATAAATATGCATTGTCAAAAACACCAGATTTAACTTTAGATATTCGTGTATCAATTATTGGAGTTAAATTAACTGGTGAAAGATTAAGGTTCTATTCTGATAGCAAATTCAACTTAAAATTCACCAAAATTAACAAGACGTTCTCATTAAGTGACGAGAAAATAGATTTAGATGATGTGTTTGAAGCTGTTGATGAAGTTAATGATTATTTTGCTAAGAATCAAAATGAAATGATGCTTTCCGTCGATAAAGAAGATGATATTGGATTTGTTTATCATTTAAAATTTGGTTTTGGAATTATAGTTGCAAAAGAAGCCAACACCGTAAAAATTAAATTTGATGACGAATTGATAGGTATTAAAACAATTCAACTAATTCATCCAACATGCGAAGACATTTCTAAGCAAGATTATGAGAATAAGATAGTTCCAGAGGCCAAAAAAGAAGAATCAAGTTCAACTACTCGTGTGGGATGGGATAAATTTGAGACCGCTTTATTAATTGAGGCATTCTGGAAAATAGAAAATAACGAAGGAAATAAAAGCGAAATATTGTCAAAACTTTCAAACGACTTAAGAACACGTGCGATTCACAATGGTCAAAAAATAGATGACAAATTTAGAAATCTTAACGGCATGAATATTCAACTTTCTAACATAGCTTTATCATTCTATCCTGACCGTTCAGCTATGCATAGAACCGCAATGTTTGATGCCGTTGCAAATATTTATAAGAACAATAGAGAAGAATTTGAAAGAATTTTATATGAAGCTCATAAACAAGTAATTGGAACAAATAATAATCAATCTGAAAACAAAGACAAAAAATATACAATTGCTATGTCAGAAGTCGATTTCTATTCTTTTATAGAAGATAGTTATATTGAAAACCATAAAACCGATGGAAAGGCATATAGAGCTGCAAAACACGCTCAAAGGTGTATTGATTTAATTCGTGATGTTAATGATATCTTAAATGAGTCTACATCAAGTATTAAAAATGTTTATTCAATTACCAATATAAATGACTTGTCTCAACTAATGACATTTATAAAAACAAAGGTGAATGGTTTGCCAGATGATGATGCAAAATGGATTTGGTATGCATTGAATAGATATAAAGCTTTTATAATTGAAGAAAAGTCAAAAGATGAAAAAAAGACAAGTCCAGGCATAAGATACGAGAATCAGGCTTTCTATATTAGAACAAAAGATGGTATATCTGCTCAAATGATTATAGAAAATGGAAAGTATAAAGTTCTTGCAGGCTCCAATTATGTTATTAATCATGGGACATCATTTAGTGATAATGAAAGAGAAAAAAGAAGAGAGCTTCAATTAAGTGGTGTGATAAAAGATGGTAAGTTCTTGAGAGATTATGTATTTAATTCTTCGTCAACCGCAGCTAAGCATATATTAGCTAGAAGTGCAAACGGAAATGTTGAATGGAAAACCGAAAACGGACAAACACTAGGAGATGCTCTAGAAGGCAAGAAAATTATAAAGCCTATCATTTCTAATTCCAATAATGGTGAGATGCTACTCGTTGAAGAACGTTTAAATATGTATCCCGATTATAGAAAAGTTTTAGAAGAATACTTCTCAGATGGATTTGCTTATGAAAACGAAATGCGCAAAAGAAAATTTAAGAGAGCATACTCTGAATTGAATGGTAAGGATTTTGATGATACTGAAGAGCAATATAAAGAGGAACTATTAACGATTGGCTTCTGTAGTGAGGGAAAAATTTATTTGCCATCGATCATAGATGAAGAAACACACACTAGCATAAAACAATTTATTGATAAGAATTTAGGCAATATTAGTTCAGTTATCTATTATTCAGTTATTTATGATAACTTTGCGGACAAATTAAATGCTGATTTCAGTGTTGATATGCTAAAGAAGTATTTGAAATTCATGTTTGCTGGCGTATATAAATTCGATAGCGAATATTTATCTAAATTTGGTGAGTCGGTTGATTTTAAACAAGACTTAATAGATGTTTTCATAAATACTGGACATCCAATGGAACTATCTGAAATCTATTCTAAATTGCCAAATGTAACACCTCAAGCAATTGATGAGATGCTAAGAGATAGAGACTTTGTTGTTAATTATAGAGGTAAATCATATTTTTATAAAGACATCTTCCAAATTGAAGATGAACAATTGAATCAGATAAGAGATTATCTAAAAGAAAAGATCAAATTAAATGATCAGGTAAGCGGTACAGAATTATATAAATTCATTGTAGAAGAGATACCTGAATTATTAGAATTGAATCCAGAAGTTACTGATCTCGGTTTCAAAAACGCTATCAAATTGTGGCTAGATGATGAGTTTAGCTTTAAAGGTGATGTAATAAGCGAACCAGACAGAAAAATTGATGTTAAGGAATTATATAGAGAATTTTGTCGAAATAGAGAAAAATTCACTCTTGAAGAACTTGAAACTTTCAGAGATTCAATTCACAAAACTTATATTGATTACTATGCTGTTTTTGAAGTTTCAATAAGAGTTAATGCCGATACATACTTAAGACGTGATTTAATTAATTTTGATGTTGAGAAAATTGATAATGCAATTTTGAATTATTGTAGTGGGAAATATATATCTTATTTAGATGTTATTAACTTTATTGAATTTCCTACTTTGCAATATCCGTGGAACTATTATGTTTTGGAAGGATATTTATTCTCCGAAAGTAAGAAGTTTGCAACTATAAACGCTGCATTTAATAAAGAGAAACCAGTAGGTGCAATAATAAGAAAAGATGCTTACGATAGCTTTGACGATTTAATAGTTGACGTTATCAAAGAAAATAGATTATTTAATAAAGAGAAAGCCTTTGAGTACCTTCAAGAAAATGACTATATTTTGACAAGAAAATTCAAAAATATTGATCTACTCATTGGCAAGGCGAAAATTTAAAAGGAGGTGGCACCATGTATTCATATGAATGGGATGAAGAGACAGGCGGTATATTGTTGAATAGCACTCCATTGCAAATGAGCAAGGAGCCAAGACCTGTTTATTATAAGGAATTAGATATATTAGGTTTTGATAAATATTGGAAATACGACAAAGATGATACTTATCCATATATGTGGGCAGAAGCAAATAATTATTTCTATAGAGGTAGACTTGTTGCAAAAACAAAAGGTGGAACAATGTGTACTGCACCAGAAATTGTTATAATAGAAGATCCTGAACCTAATGGTGATAAACTGCGTTTTGTCGATATAAAGAAAATGGTAGAGAAGAATAAAACGATAATGGATCAGTTGGCTCAGTATACCATAAAGGAAACATATAAAACGTACTTAAAATATCGAAAGAAAGTAGATATTTATTATGTTGCATTTAGCGGAGGGAAGGACTCTATTGTTACATTTGATATTGTTAGAAGAGCATTACCACACAACGAATTTAAAGTGTTATTTGGTAATACAGGAATGGAGTTTCCTGATACATACAAGTTGGTTGATAAGATAGAGAATATCTGTAAGAAAGAGGATATAGAGATATTAAAATCTAAATCTCACCTAAATCCATTAGAATCGTGGAAAAACTTTGGACCACCAGCTACGGTTACGAGATGGTGTTGTAGTGTCCATAAAACAGCTCCACAAATATTACTTCTTAGAGAAGTTACAGGAAAAGCTAATTTTACAGGAATGGCTTTTGTTGGTGTCAGAGCAAGTGAAAGTGTTGCTAGAAGTGATTATGATTATATTGGAGTTGGCGAAAAACATAAAGGACAGTTGAGTTGCAACCCAATATTGGACTGGAATTCTGCAGAACTATACATATACATTTATTCTAGAGAATTACCAATAAATGATTGTTATAAGAAAGGCAATAGTCGAGCAGGGTGTCTAGTATGTCCAATGGTTTCTGAAAAAAATTCATTCTTTAGAAGGACTTGTTATAGAGAAGAATACGACAAGTTTATAGAAATCATAAAAGAACTTTATAAAGACAAATTTACTGGTGATCGATTAGATGAGTTTTTAGAGAATACTGGATGGAAGGCCAGAATGAATGGCAGAGATGTTAGTATAAAAATAGGATGTAAAGAAGAAAATCTTTCTAAATATCAAGTTCTACATATAACCAATCCTAAAACTGACTGGAAAGAATGGATAAAAACTGTTGGCGTTTTAGTTAACGATTCGAGTCCTTATGATATCTCATATAGAGGAAATGTTTACTCTTTTGAAGTTAAGAAAAATGAAAATGGTTATGATGTCATCATTCCTAATGAGTTATCTAAAAAAGACGCTGTATTTGTTAAATTTTTGAAAAACGTTTTTCATAAAGCAGCATGTTGCATTGGTTGTAGAGAATGTGCAGCTGATTGTCATAACGGGTTTATTAAAATGGAAAATGGTCAAGTTCACATATCAGACGAATGTCATCACTGCACGCAATGTCATAAAGTTGACAGAGGTTGCTTAATTTATAAGTCATTGGAATTGCCAAAAGGAGATAATAAAATGAAGACAAAGAGTTTAAACTGTTATTCAACACATGCACCTTTAATTGAATGGTTTGAGGAATTCTTTGACAAAAAGAAGAGTTCTTTGTATCGCCTTCTATTAATGGCCCAAAGGTCGAATTTTTTACAACATTCTTAAAACATGCAAATTTACTAGATGAAGGTAAACTTTCAAAAACTGCTCATATAATTGACGATATGGGGTTGGATAATGAATCATCATGGGCTTTGATGTTGACTAATTTAGCATATACACCAGAAGTCAATTGGTATATCAAGAATATTAGTTTCAATGAAATATTAAATAAGCAATATATAGTATCTAAACTATTAGAAAATGAGAACTGTACAAATGAAAGAGCAGCGAATGATATATTTAGAGCCTATTCAAGACTTTTAGATTTGAGCTTTAGTAAAGTCGGAATGGGAACTGTAGAAAAATCAGATAAAAAGAACCCTGAGATATTTAGAACTGCATGGTATGATCCAGATCCAAAAGTTGTTTTATATGCTCTATACAAATTTGCGGAAAACTGTGGAAGTTATTATCAATTTTCACTTACAAGATTACTAAATCATTCTATTGAGAGTGATGGAATTAGTCCAACAGAGATATTTGGCTTGAATAGGGAGACAATGGAAAAAGTGTTACAGGGATTAGCAATTAATTATCCTGACCTAATTTCAGTTTCATTTACCTTAGATCTTGACAATATCAATTTAAGGAATGATAAAACATCGGATGATGTTCTCGAATTGTTTTAAGGAGGCACAAAAGGATGAATTCAAATAAATATAGAAATTATTTTCAAATAAATGAAAGTTACTTCCCAGCTGTAAATGAAGATGTTATAAAAACACAACCTAACCATTGGAAAACATACTATCCACATGAGTCATTTATTAGGCTTTTGGAACAAACCAAGAGTGTTTTAACAAGCAAACAAAAACTATCAATTTGGGTTGAAGGAGCATATGGTACTGGTAAATCGCATGCTGTTTTAACATTAAAGAAGTTATTAGATTGTTCTAATGATGAATTGAAGGAATACTTTAATAATTATAAATCAGTTTTCAAAAGCGATGATTTATATAATGAATTTTACAACATTAAGAATCAACAAAAGAAAGTTCTAACAGTTCATAGATATGGTTCATCAAATGTTAGAAATGACAACATTCTTGTAAATTTGGTACAAGAAAGTATTATCAAATCTTTGATTTCTCATGGTTACGATTACACAGGACAAGTAGGTATCAAGCAGGCCATGATTAATTGGTTGAGTGATTCTGCTAATAGACAATATTTCAATACAATTATCCAAAAGGATTACAGAACCAAATTCGGCGGAGCAGATGCTGACACACTTCTTGATAATTTAAAGACATACACAGATGAAAATGCAATTCAAGATTTAACTGAAAAAATATCAATGGTTGGTGAGGAAAAGGGCATCAAACCATTTGTTTTACAAAAAGAAGATTTAAGAGAATGGATTATTGATGTAATCGATAGAAACAACTTAAAAGCAATCCTATTTATTTGGGATGAATTTTCTGATTACTTTAGTCTTAACAAAGGCGATCTATCTGGATTCCAATATTTAGCGGAACTAAGTGAAAGTTATCCATTTTACTTCGTTATAGTTACTCATAAATCAGACATTTTCTTTGAAAGCTCAAAGAGCGATTTAAAAACAAAAATAAACGGAAGATTTATCGCTCCACATTGTTCAATAGAATTACCTGATAACATGGCCTTTATCTTGACTGGCCATGCAATGCAAAAAAAGGATGATCCAGCAATCTTGAAAGATTGGGATGAAATTATTGAATCTTTATATGATGAAACTCATGACTCTAGAGAAGAAGTAAAAAGGACAGCTAAAATTGGTGATAAAGAATTAAAAGGCGTTTTGCCAATTCATCCATATGCTGCTTTGGTATTGAAACATATTGCTTCTGCATTTGACTCAAACCAAAGAAGTATGTTTGACTTTATCAAAAATGATAGGGGAGATGAGATAAAAGGATTCCAATGGTTTATTGATAACTATGGACCAGAAGACGATGAAAATCTATTAACAGTAGATTTGCTTTGGGATTTCTTCTATGAAAAAGGAAGAGATCAGTTAGCTCCACAAACAAGAATGATTCTTGATGTTTATGGGAGAACAGAATCCCATAATTTAATGACCAAGCAAAAACGTGTGTTAAAGACTATATTATTGCTTCAAGCTATTAATGAGAAAGTAGGGGATTCGGTTGCTCTATTTATTCCTAATAAGAAGAATTTAGGAATGGCATTTGAGGGAACAGATATTACTCCAGGTAACGCTAGTTCAATCGCTGATGGTTTAATTAAAGAACAAATAATCTTTGAAAGGCCAATGGGTGGCGGAGCAGTTAAATATTCCGCTCTTGTGTCAAATGGTAATCTTGAAGAGATTAATAA
>CAKPAV010000082.1 GCA_934133115.1 uncultured Bacilli bacterium | reverse complement strand
TTAAAGAAATACATTAAGCAATATGCTAAGAGTAAATCTATTCACGTTGACTTTTTTATATCGAATTATGAAGGAAAGATTGTTGAAAAAATCCAAAATATGAAAAACAAATATGATGGATTAATTATCAATCCCGGAGCGTATTCACATTATTCAATTGCTATATTAGATGCATTACGTATTTTGAGTGTACCGATTATTGAAGTACACTTAAGCGATATAAGTAAAAGAGAAGAGTTTCGTAAAGTATCAATTACCGCTCTTGCGGCACAAAAAGTAATTAAGGGTAACGGATTTGATGGTTATCTAATGGCTATTGATGAGTTTTTAAAGTAAGGTGAAGTTTATGTATGTTAATGTTAAGAAAGAATTTTTAAGCAATGTGTTAAACACTTTAAATTCTCATAACATAAAAGTCAATGTTCAAACTATTAATGAAAAGGAAGTTTTATTAATAGATGATTTAGATTTTACCTTATTTAATAAAATCATTGATAAAGAAAAAATTATTAGTGTGGAATCAAGTCTAAATTTAAAACTAGTCACAAGAATTAATCATATTGATGACACCATCATTAACATTAATGGAAACCTAATTGGTGGAAATGAAAAAATAATTATTGCTGGACCTTGTGCGATTGAAAATGAAGAAAAATTTTTTGATTTAGTGTTAACTTTAAAAAATCTAGGAATTAAATTTATTCGTGCGGGAATTTTTAAACCACGCACTAATCCATATTCTTACCAAGGATTAGGTGTTAAGGGAATAAGTATATTAAAAAAAGCGCGAGAAACGTATGGCGTTAATATCGTAAGTGAAATTACCGATACCAAGTATTTAAAAGAATTTGAGGAAGCAGTAGACATTATCCAAGTTGGCGCACGCAATATGCAAAATTTTGAATTATTAAAAGCATTAGGTAAAAGTAAAAAACCGATATTATTAAAAAGAGGCTTTAATAATTCAATTGAAGAGTTATTGTGCGCTGCTGAATATATTATGCTTAGCGGAAATAAAAATATCATTCTTTGCGAAAGAGGCATCCGTACACCATTAAGTTATACAAGAAATACTTTAGATATTTGTGCTATCGCGGCACTAAAAGAATTAACACACCTACCAGTTATTGCTGATCCTTCACATGCTAGTGGTAAAAGAGCATTAGTGCTACCTTTATCTTTAGCAGCGCTTGCTTCAGGAGCAGATGGCTTAATTATTGAATGTGATAAACATCCTAATGAAGTAATTTCAGATAGTGATCAATGTATTTCATTATTGGATTTAGAAAAAATCATCCATAGTTTAGGAAAATAATAATGGCAATTATTTTAAGAAAAAAACAAATAAAAGATACTACGATTAGTGTTATATCTTCAAAAAGTTACACTATTCGTCTTTTGTTATGTGCTTATTTAAGTAATCAAGAAGTAGTAATTAAAAATAATAATTATTCTAAAGATATTTTAGCAACAATTAATGTTTTAAAATCATTGGGGGCAAAAATAATAATTAATAATGATAACTTAATAATTAAACCCGGTAATAAAGTTAATGATTTTAATTTGTATGTTCAAGAATCTGCAACATTATTAAGACTAATAATACCAATAATGCTTATTAAATTTCCTAATAAAACAGTGACATATATCTTAGATGATAGTTTAGTTAATCGTCCGCTTGATGGTTATGATGACTTATTTAAAACTAATGGTATTAAAGTTAAAAGAAATAAGAATGAACTTATAATTAAAGGTAAAATACGCACGAAAGAAATTAATGTTGATGCCAGTAAATCTTCCCAATTTGTCTCTGGACTATTAATGGCTTTGCCGTTATCTAATCTTGATACAAAGTTAATATTTAAAACAAATGGATCTAGTTCATATATTGATTTAACAATTGATATATTAAAACAATTTAATATTGAAATTGCCAAGGATTTTGTTATTAAAGGTAAACAAAAGTATATTGCTAAAAATGAATTAATTAGCGAGGGAGATTATTCTTCCATCATTCCTTTTGTGTGTCTTGGCTTAAAAGAAGATGTAACGATTAGATTAAATGGTTTAAATAAAAATAGTAAGCAAGGAGATAAAAAGATTATCGATTATTTATTATCTCTTGGCGCCAATATTCAAGATGATGAAAATAGTTTAATTATAAAAAAATCAAACATATCTTCATTGAGTTATGATATTAATGAATGTATTGATTTAGCACCTTCTTTATTTTTGTTTGCTACAACTTTAAAAGAACCATCAACTTTTTATCATATTAATCGCTTAATTTATAAAGAGTCTAATCGCTTAGAAGCTATAACAAAAATATTAGACGAAATTGGTGCAAAATATGAAATTAACGAAGATAATATTGTTATTTATCCTTGTTCTATTAATAAAGATTTTGTTTTAAAGAGTTATAATGATCATCGTATTATTATGGCCATAAGTATTTTAGTTAATAACCATAAAATACTTATTAATGATTATAAAGGAATAAATAAATCTTATCCTACTTTTTATAGACACTTAAAACAATTAGGAATTGCTATTAGTTATTCAAGAAAACCTAAACTTTTAATAAATGTAAAAAATAGTAAAGATTTTAATATTGAAGCATTTGGTTATGTATTAGGATATAAAAAATTCACTTTTTTCGCTTCAAAATACTTTTCTTATTCTTTTATCAAAAAACATGCTAAAAATAAAAATATCTATGTTTTATTAAATGCTTTATTACACGAATCAGAAATAAATTTATTTAAGAGAGAAATAAATAAATTACTGCAATTACCAATTAATTTCATTGTTCAAGATATCGGAATACTAAATATATTAACTGAATTAATATCACCTAAACGCATTATATTTATGCCATATACTTTAATTTGTAATTATTTAGATGCCCAAAGTTATGCTAAATTAGGCGTATCAGCTATATGTCCATCTAATGAAATAACAATTGAAGATACGGATATAATTTCGCAATATGCACCAGTAATGCTCAATGCTTTTAGTTATGTTCCAATGTATCAATCATATCGTAAAATTATATCTTTGTTTGCTGAATATAAGAACATATCATTCAATAAAAATCATTTATATTTAAAAGAAGAAACACGTAAGGATTTTTATCCCGTGATTGAAAATCAATATGGAAGTGTCATTTTCCGACCATATATTACTAGTTATATTAAAGAATTAAATAACTTATCATATGCCAAATTCATTTATATTGATCAACTATTTATTAAAAATAGAGTGTTTAACAAAGTATGCTCTTTAGTGAATGATTATTATAAAGACAAAATAAATATCGAAATTATAAGAAGAGAACTTGATAAATTAAATCTTAACATTCAAGATGGTTTTGCTTATCAAGATTCATTTTATTTGGAGAAGTAGTTATGAAACGTATTGAGTTATTAGCGCCAGCCGGCGATTTAGATAAATTGAAATTAGCGCTCTTATATGGCGCGGATGCTTGCTATATTGGTGGCAAAGAATTTTCTTTACGCTCCCATGCATCAAATTTTTCGCTTAGTGATATAAAAAGTGCTTGTGATTTTGCTCATGCTTTAAATAAAAAAATCCACGTTACATGTAATATTGTGATGCACAATAAAAATGCTAAACACATTAAAGAATATTTATTAGAATTAGAAAAATGTGGTGTTGATGCCATTATCACTTCCTCATTAACAATGCTAGAAATTGCTACCAAATATACTAATTTAGAAGTGCATATGTCAACACAACTATCTTCTTTAAATGAATCAGCGATTGACTTCTTTTATAAGCATCACGCTAAACGTGTGGTTTTTGCAAGAGAATGTTCTCTTGCTGATATCAAAGATATTAAAAAAGTGGCAAAAACGGAAATAGAAGTATTTATTCATGGTGGAATGTGTTCCTCTTATTCAGGAAAATGCATGCTTTCGAATATTATGACGGGAAGAGATGCTAATAGAGGTGGATGTGCACATTCTTGTCGATGGAAATATTTTCTATATGATAAAGAAAATAAAGTTACCGATGAGTATTTTTCGATGTCTTCAAAGGATTTATGTGCTTTAAAAAGCATTCCTGCTTTAATCGATATGGGTGTTGATTCATTAAAAATTGAAGGTCGAATGAAATCATATAATTATTTGTGCGCAATTATAAGTAGTTATCGTATGCTAATTGATGATTATTATGCTCATAAACCATTAGACTATCAAAAATATGAAACAATGATTGGATATGGTGAAAATCGTGTAACAGGACATGGGTTTTTATATGGTAACGTTACAGTAAACGAACAATTATTTGTCTTAAATGACAAATTTGAAAAAGCTGGGGATTTTATTGGCATTGTTCGAGAAATAAAAGAAGATAATGAAGTTATTTTAGAAGTTAAAAACAAAATTATAAAAGGTGAAGAATATTTATATTTTTCACCAAATAGTGAACCAAAATTTGTTATAGTAAACGAAATTAAATATAACAATTTTGATTATGATGTTTATACTATTGCTGGAACTCTTATTAATATTAAAACAAATTTAAGTCTTAAACCATACGATATTCTTCATGTAAAAAGATAACTTAAAGTAAAAAGGAATTATTGAAAGCCAATAATTCCTTTTAGTTTATTTTCAAATTCATTTATATCATCACTAGGAGTAACGATATAATCCATTTTTGAAACATTTTTATCAAATGTATTAGTGTCATTTAATTTTAAATAAGCTTCGACATCATTAACTCCACGTTTATGCAAATGAGCGATTTGAACATCTTTAGAAGCAGAAATACCAATGATTTTATCCGCTAAATAATCCATATTGGCTTCAAAAAGAAGTGGCACTTCGATAAATGTAAATTTAGTGTGACTATGATGAATAAATTCATTTAATTCATTTTCCACTAAAGGATGTATAATCTTTTCTAGTTGCTTTTTCTTTGAAGGATTACTATTAATCAAATCTCTTAATATTTTTGTATCAATTACATTGTTAATTATAACAGATGAAAAATGTCTTTTGATTTTTGAAATTACATCTGGTTTTTGATATAAAATTTTAACAATTTCATCAGCGGAAATAGCGTTATATCCTAAAGATTTAAAAAACTTTAAAGCGGTTGATTTACCTGAAGCAATTTTTCCTACAATTGCAAACACAGTGGTATCATTAGGATATTTTTGACATTTGGGACAAAAAGTAGTGCCACGTCCTCCAATACGAATTTTCTTAAAAGGATAACCACAGTTTGGACAAGTAGAACCTACTTTACCATATGCAAGTAACTCATTTTGGAACTTGCCATCTACCCCTCTAGCGGCATGATAACTTTTAACAGTTGATCCACCTAATTCAATTGCTTTATTTAATACGCGAATGGAATTATTAATAATATCATCAATTTGTTTTAAAGTAATTAATTTACTTGGAGTAAGCGGATTGATTTTTGAAGCAAATAATACTTCATCAGCGTAAATATTTCCAAGCCCAGAAATATTACTTTGATCCATAATTGAGACTTTAATTGGTAAAGAAGAATGCTGAAATTTATTAAATAATTTAAGTTTTAGATCATCATTAAATTCCATGGGCTCTGGTCCTAATTTGGTTAACATTTCTTCATTAGTTAATTCATCTATGGTCACTAATTTCATAATGCCAAAGCAACGTGAATCATCATAACTTACATTCATATTTTTATCTAAATGGAAAATGATTCGAGAATGTCCACTTTGTGTTTCATTATCATTAAGTAAAATATATTTACCTTCCATTCTTAAATGCGAAATAATAACTAAATTATCACTTAAATAAAGTAATAAATATTTACCAATTCTTTTAACATCAATAAATGTTTTATTAACAATACTTAAAAAATCTAGATTTGATTTTAAAATCATTTTTGGATATAAAATCTCAACACTTTCAATTTTATGTCCCACTAATAAAGGCTTCAAAATACTTTTAACTGTTTCAACTTCTGGTAATTCTGGCATACTTCCACCTACTTTGCATCATACCAAGTTTTAGCGTAACTACCATCAACTTTTAGTTTAACACCTAACTTAGGATATACTTGCTCCATTAATTCTTTAATAAGCGGAGCTACTTCATTTATTTCTCTAGTTGGAACTTTGAAAATAAGTTCATCATGAATTTGAAGAACTAATTTAGTTTCAAAGTTTTTACTAGTAAGCATCTTATCAATATTAATCATTGCCATTTTAATTAAATCAGCAGCGGTGCCTTGAATAGGTGCGTTTGTGGCTGCACGTTTGGCAAATTCATGAACTTGATAATTAGAATCATGTAATTCTCTTAAATAGCGAATACGTCCGAATAATGTTTTAACAAATCCATCTTTTTCTGCATTTTGAATAATATTACCCATAAATGTAGCAATCTCTGGATAAGTGGCGTAGAAATTTTTAATTATTTCACGAGCTTCAGTAGAAGAAATACCTAATTGTTCCGCTAGTCCCCAATCAGATATACCATAAACAATACCGAAGTTAACTGCTTTAGCTTTACGACGATCAGCACTAGTTATTTCATCTTTATGAAAAACGTGTTTGGCAGTAATTTCATGAATATCTTCGTCATTATTAAAAGCATCAAGTAGTTTCTTACAATTACTTAAAGCTGCTAAAACACGTAATTCGACTTGCGAATAGTCAAATGATAAGATGTAATAATCATTGTTAGGATAGAAGAATGCTTTACGAATTAGTTTTCCTTCTTCATCACGTACAGATATGTTTTGTAAATTAGGATTAGAAGAAGATAAACGTCCTGTTGTGGTTAGAGCTTGGTTAAAACGTGGATGTAATTTTCCATCACTATGAATATGAATAAGTAATCCATCAATATATGTAGAAGTTAATTTTGCATATTTACGGTATTCAAGAATTAAATCGACAATTGGATGTTTATGGGCAACTTTCTTAAGAACTTCCACAGAAGTAGATATTTTTTTATCTTTATCAAATACATTTAATTCAACAAGTAATTCACCAATTTGTTTTGGAGATGATAAATTAATACGATGTGGAGCAATAGCAAATATTTGTTCCTCTAATTCTTTTTGTTTATTGCGGAAGACATCTCCAATTTCATTTAATGATTTCGCATCAAGTGGGAAACCTTCAATTTCCATCTTTGCTAAAACATTAGCAAGTGGTAATTCAATGTAATTATATAAATCCAAAGAATCTAAGTCATTGATTTGCTTAATAACTTCATCATGTAATTTTAAAGAATAATGACTAATTTCTGCACTGCGTTTAATATTAGAAG
>CAKPAV010000081.1 GCA_934133115.1 uncultured Bacilli bacterium | reverse complement strand
CATCGATAGTCGTATTTATAATAAGACTTCTATGAGCGAAGGAACACGTTTACATGCTTCTTATCAACGCCGTCAAAGTAATGAATATATGCCGGAATATTTTTTAACACATACTTTTGAAGTTGATGGCTTTTCGGTTACTTTAAGTGGACGTGCGGATGGAATTATCGAACGCCCGTTTTTTGCTATTATTGATGAAATTAAAACAAGTGTTATTGATAATGAAGAATTTTTCAATTCTCAAAAAGAATGGCATTTAGGACAAGCAAAAGTATATGCACTTATTTACGCTTTGGATAATGATTATAAAAATATGGGTGTACGTTTAACATACATCAATCAATTAAATGATAAGCAACTCATTAAAGAATTTAAATATAGTGTAGAAGAACTAAATGGATATGTTATTTCTTTGATTAAGGAATATTTAGATTTTTATCAAGCAATATTTCGTTTAAAAGAAGAACGAAATATAACAGCAAAGACATTAGAATTTCCATTTTCTAATTTTCGTAAAGGACAAAGAGAATTAGCAAAATATACTTATTCAACATTAAATAAAGGAGAAATATTGTTTGTTGAAGCTCCAACTGGAATTGGAAAAACAATGTCAACTTTATATCCCGCTATTAAAACATTTGCTAATGAAGAAAATGACAAAATATTTTATTTAACTGCCAAAAATAGCGGAATAGAATCTTCATTTTCCGCTGCTAAATTATTGCTAAATAAAGGTTTAAAAGCGAAAGTTATTCAAATAACAGCCAAAGAAAAAATATGCGCATGTGTGGGAAGAAACTGTAATCCTGATGATTGCCCTTATGCTAAAGGATATTATGAAAAACTTCGTAAAGCGTTAACTGATGCTTTAAATAGTGAAATTCCTTATTCAAAAAATGAAGTATTAAATATTGCCTTAGATCATGCTTTATGTCCGTTTGAATTTCAATTAGACTTATCACTATTTTGTGATGTAGTAATATGCGATTTTAATTATTTATTTGATCCACTTGTCTATTTAAGAAGATATTTTGATAATCCAACAAAAAATATCGTCGGATTAATTGATGAAGCTCATAATTTGGTGGAGCGTGGAAGAAATATGTACACTACTGAACTAAATTATGATAACTTTAAAAAAGCTAAAAAGGCATTAGGTAAATATGAACATAAAAAACTAAAATCTAGTATGAATAAGCTACAAAAACTATTTAAAGAATACGAAATGGATTTTAATGAGGGTTATAATCTAAATGGAGATTTAGATATTGAATTGGTGAATGCTTTGAGTAATTTTCAAAAAGCAGCAACTGATTATATGAAAAGGGTGCCGCTTGAAACAAAGCAAGAATTTACTGATTTCTTTTTTGAAGCCATAAGATTTATTAAAATAAGTGATTTCTTTAATGAAACGTTCCGAATGCTAACTGTTAAAGATGATAAACACTTAATAATTACAATCATTAACTTAGATCCATCAAAACTCTTAAAAGATTCTCTTGATTTGTTGCGTGGTGCGGTGCTATTTTCTGCGACACTTTCACCATTAGATTATTATGTAAGAATGCTAGGCGGAAATGACAAATCACCAGTTTTAAAAATACCTTCACCATTCGAGCGGGATAATTTACTACTTATGATTGCCCCTTCAGTGGCTACGACATATAAAAAACGTAATGAAACCATAGATGAAGTTGCAAATTATATTAAAACTATGATTGACGCAAAAATGGGAAACTATTTTGTATTTTTCCCATCTTATAAATATTTAAATAATGTTTTAAAGTGCTTTGATAATGTTAATTATGATATTCATGTTCAAACTAGTGAAATGAGCGAAGTAGAAAAAACACAATTTTTATATAATTTTAAACCAAATCCCACCTCAACTCATGTTGCATTTGTCGTTTTAGGCGGTATATTCTCGGAAGGAATTGATTTATTAAATGATCGCTTAATTGGCGCTGTTATTGTAGGAGTTGGACTTCCTCAAATTTCATTTGAACGTGATTTAATTAAAGATTATTTTAATTCTGAAGAAGAAAATGGCTTTGAATTTGCTTATGTAAAGCCAGGTATGAATCGTGTTATTCAAGCTGTTGGTAGAGTAATTCGTTCAGAAAATGATGTTGGTGCTGTTTTATTAATAGACAATCGTTATTTAGAATCAAGATATCGTGATTTATTCAAAAGTGAGTGGGATAATTATAAAGTAGTATTAAATACAACGGATGTTCAAGAGTCATTAAAAAGATTTTATGAAAGAAAAAATTACAAATAGTAATTGTAATTACTATTAATAATGTATAAAATTGATTGCGGTGATGAAATTATGAAGGATTATTTTCGAGATTTATTAGTTGAGAATATTGATGAAGCTAAAGTTATTCTTACAGGTGTTCCATTTGATAAAAATGCTTCAATTGGAAAAGGAGCATCAAAAGCTCCACAAGTTATGCGTGAATTATCAGCTTCCGAACCTGCTTTAAGCATGGATGGAGATGATATAAGTGCATGCAAAATATTTGATACTGGCGATGTTACTTATGAAGGAGAAGATGATGTTACATATTTTGCTAAAGTAAGTAAACATTTAGATCAAACACTTAATACAAACAAGTTTAATTTAGTTGTTGGCGGTGATCATTCTATTGCAATAGCAAGTGAACTATCATTTTTAAATTATGCTAAGAAGCATCATAAGAAACCGTTAATTATTCATATTGATGCCCATCCTGATATTTGTGATGTATATGAAGGCAGTAAATATTCTCATGCTTGCCCAATCAGAAGAGCAATCGATAACGGTTATTCTACTAAGGACATTATTCTTATTGGCATTAGAGGATTTGAAAAGCAAGAAGTAGAATATTTTGCTCTTCATCCAGAAATAAAGATGTTTAATGCTAGTTTTATTCATAATAATGGTATTGAACCAATATTTAAATATTTAAAAGAAAAAATTAGTGATGAATATATGGTGTATCTATCTTATGATATCGATGCAAATGATCCAAGTTTTGCTCCAGGAACTGGAACACCAGAAGCATTTGGCGTTAATAGTTTAGATGTTATGAAAATACTTTGTTTCATTGTCAGAAACTTTAATGTACCAATGATGGATATTGTGGAAATTGCTCCACCACTTGATGTAAATGATGTTACCACTTGGTTAGGTATCAAAGATTTATATGAAGTATTTAAACAATTATTACTAAAGGAGTAACTAAAATATGAAGAAACACGTAATGTTTGATTTTTATGGCGCAAACCAACATCAATTAGATGATATAAAACACGTTAATGATTTATTAACAAGATTATGCTTTAGCCTCGATTTACAGCCGATTTGTCCACCACAATTAATTCCATATTACTATGGCAAAGTTAAAGAAGATATTGGTGTTTCGGCATTTATCTTACTTGAAGGCGGACACGTTACTATTCATACTTTCCCATTAAGAGAATGCTATTTTGTCGATATATTCGCTGAGACCGATTTTGATGATAATGCTGCTTATCAATTTTTCTTAAAAGAATTACCATTTGATGAAAAAAATTCTATTAAAAATGTGAAAGATCGTTCTATTCGTAAGTTTGAAATGTTACCTTATGAGTCGGATGTCGATTTTGGTCCGCATGTAATGACAGAAATTAAAGCACATACCATCCCAACAATGGAAGTATTATTCGATTTCTTAGAGAAAATAGTTTATGAAATTAACATGGACCCAATTACTCGTCCATTTGTTTTAAAATCAAGAATTAATAATCCAAAGTATTTAAGCGCTATTATAGTTATTGCTCAATCACATATTGCAATTCACTATAATTACAAAACTAAATATATGTACGCAGATATCTTCTCTTGTGCACCATTTGATTATACTAACATTGATAAAATTTATGCACCTTTAGGAGAAGTAGTATCCAATGAGTTAACCGCTCGCGGAAGTAAACATATTTATAAAGTAAAATCAAAAGTTTCAAAAACTGATTTACGCGCGAATATGCGTTGGCAAAAAGCAATAAAGAAATAATATGAATATTACAGTTTATTTAGGCGCTAATGAGGGTAATGACCATTCTTTAAAGAAAGCGGTCGCTGATTTTGGAACTTGGATTGGAAAAACTAATAATACATTAGTTTATGGTGGTTCCCGTATTGGCTTAATGGGTGTTATTGCGGAAAATGCTTTAAAAAGTAAGGCTAAAGTTATTGGCGTTGAACCAAGATTCTTTGTGGAAAAAGAATTACAAAATAATGATTTAAGCGAATTAATTGTCACTGAAAATATGTCTGAGCGAAAAGCTAAAATGATAGAATTAGGTGATGCTTTTGTGGCGTTCCCTGGTGGAACAGGTACATTAGAAGAAATATCTGAAATTATGTCGATGGTTTCTTTAAATCACACTAATGCACCATGTATTATTTTTAATCTTCATGGTTATTATGATGGATTAAAAGTTTTACTTGATAAAATGATTGAAATGGATTTATCTTCAATAGAAAGACAAAAAGGTATTTATTTTGCCTCTACATTAGAAGAGGTAGAAAAGATTTTAACATCAGAAAAAATTTAACCTAATTGTATTGAAAATTTTGTTTTTAATCGTAAGTTAGTCGTAAGTTAATATTTTGATAATAACGGATTAATCATAAGTTGATACACACATTTATCAATAATTATTTGTGTAGTCTTAATTGAGAAACATTATCAATCAAAATAATTATTTAATAATTAAAATTAATTTGTTATACTTTATTTCAGTAAGAAAGAGGTGGTATTTATGGCATTTGATCAAAAGAAAATACGTAATTTTTCTATTATTGCACATATTGATCATGGTAAATCCACTTTAGCAGATCGAATCTTAGAACTTACTGGTAGCGTGGATAAACGTGAAATGAAAGAGCAACTACTTGATTCGATGGACTTAGAAAGAGAACGTGGAATTACAATTAAACTTAATGCAGTTACTCTTAATTACGTAGCAGATGATGGAGAAACATATATATTTAACTTAATTGACACTCCGGGACACGTCGACTTTACTTATGAAGTATCTCGTTCTTTAGCGGCTTGTGAAGGAGCTTTGTTAGTTGTTGATGCCACACAAGGAGTAGAAGCCCAAACATTAGCAAATGTTTATTTAGCGGTTGATAATGATTTAGAGATTATTCCAGTTATTAATAAAATTGATTTACCTTCTGCTCATCCTGAATTTGTAAAAAAAGAAATTGAACAAAGAATTGGTATTACGTGTGATGACGCAGTTGAAGTATCCGCTAAAACCGGACTTAATGTTGAGCAAGTCTTAAAAATGATTGTGAAAGATATTCCTGCTCCAACTGGCGATATTAATGCTCCATTAAAGGCTTTAATATTTGATTCAAATTATGACGCATACCGTGGTGTTGTCATTAATATACGTTTAAAAGAAGGACAAGTTAAAGTTGGAGATGTCATCCATCTTATGGCGGCTAATAAAGATTATTTAGTTACTGAGCTAGGCATCCGTACACCAAAAGAAGAAAAACGTGATGTTTTATATGCTGGTGAAGTTGGCTATTTATGTGCACAAATTAAAGATATTAAAGACGTTCATCCAGGTGAAACAGTAACCTTAAAAAACAATATGGCTAAAGAACCTTTACCAGGATATCGTCATATTAATCCCATGGTATTCTGTGGTTTATACCCAGTTGATTCTAAAAAATATGGCGATTTAAAAGAAGCTTTAGAAAAATTATGTCTAAACGATTCATCTTTACAATTTGAACCAGAAACATCCCAAGCCTTAGGATTTGGTTTTAGATGTGGATTCTTAGGACTATTACATATGGATGTAGTGCAAGAACGTTTAGAAAGAGAATATAACATCGATTTAATCTTAACTGCTCCTTCTGTTATTTATAAAGTTAAACTTACTAACGGTGATATTATCAATCTTGATAACCCATCGAAATTGCCTGATTCTTCATTAGTCAAGGCAATTGAAGAACCTTATGTGAATGCTTCAATAATGACACCAAAAGAATATGTTGGTCCAATCATGGAGTTATGCCAAGAAAAAAGAGGGATTTATATTGACTTAGAATATTTTGATGATACCCGTATGATTTTAAAATACGAAATACCATTAAGTGAAATTGTTTATAATTTCTTTGATAAACTCAAAAGTTATTCAAAAGGTTATGCTTCATTTGACTATGAATTAAGTGAATATAAAGAATCTAATTTAGCTAAAATGGATATCTTATTAAATGGACAACCTATTGATGCTTTATCATTAATTGTTTATAAACCATCTGCTTATACTCGTGGGAACTTAATTACAAGGAAATTAAAAGACGTTATTCCGCGTCAACAATTTGAAGTACCTGTTCAAGCGGCAATAAACGGAAAAGTTATCGCTCGCACTGATATTAAAGCCATGCGAAAAGATGTCTTAGCGAAATGTTATGGTGGAGATATTTCTCGTAAAAGAAAACTTCTTGATAAACAAAAAGAAGGTAAAAAACGTATGAAAAAAATTGGTTCTGTGGAAGTACCACAAGAAGCATTTATGTCTTTACTTTCTATCGATGATGACGAATAAGCACGAATTTCGTGCTTTTTTTGTGTTTTATGTCACATTTTGTTAGTAGATTTTTAGTAAATATTTAGTTTTTATATGGAATATATTTTGTAAATTTGTTACAATTAATTCCGAGGTGAAGCCTATGGGTAACGAAAACCTGGCATTCAAATATTCTAATGACATATATGCAACAAGAAAACAAGTATCACAAATTCTTGGAATTTCTAACATTGATAAGTTTTGGAATGATATTATTTCTTATCGTAGTCATTATACTTTGAGTTTAAATTTAAGAAACATCGAAAGAATGCCAATCAATTTAGTATTATCACCAAAAATACTTGATGATTTAGTTGCAAAAGAACGTAGATTATCAAAATTAATGGTGAAATTTGGTAAATTAAATGATGATGATTATGTTAAATATGCAGTAAGAAATAATCAATATAATCTAATCCTTACAAATATTGCTCAAAAATATCATATTGATTTTTCGGAAGGGCTATTAAATCTTATCATTAGTGGTAATGCATCTTCGTTAACACCTAGTCAAAATATTTTGTTAAATTACTTTCAAGCATTGCATCATATCGAAACTCGTTTTTATGATCCAATCGATGAAAAATTATTAAGAACGCTATTAGGCTATTTAGTGTCATCAAATGATGAAAATATTTATCGTAAAGAAGAAATAGAAGATTCCTCATCAAGAATTATTAT
>CAKPAV010000080.1 GCA_934133115.1 uncultured Bacilli bacterium | reverse complement strand
CATTGTTGATGTTAACGTTTCCAATTGGAAACGATAAAAACCCAATAAAATGAGTTTTACATCAACTTTTATTTTTAAAAAAATAAGTTGTTTTCATTGTCGTTGAAAACGCTTTCTTAATTTGTTACAATAAAATTTGTCCTTAAGGAGGAATGAAGTATGATTGATTACACAGAAGGTTCAGGAAAGCAATATCATATTGGTGTAGGACCAGATGATATTGGTAAATATGTAATATTACCAGGAGACCCAAAAAGATGTGCGAAAATTGCCGCTCATTTTGAGAATGCTAAATTAGTTGGCGACTCACGAGAATATATTACTTATACAGGTTATTTAAATGGCGTAAAAGTTTCAGTGACATCTACAGGTATTGGTGGACCATCAGCCTCAATTGCTATGGAAGAATTAGTGGCGTGTGGTGCACATACATTTATTAGAGTAGGAACTTGTGGCGGTATGGATCCTAAAATTATGGGTGGAGATATTGTTATTGCTCAAGCTGCCGTTCGTGCAGAAGGTACATCAAAAGAATATGCTCCTATAGAATATCCAGCAGTTGCAACTTTTGAAGTCATTGAGGCACTTAAAAATGCTAGTGATAAATTAAATCATACAAGCCATGTTGGGGTTGTTCAATGTAAAGATGCCTTTTATGGGCAACATCGCCCAGAAACTTTACCTAACCATGCTGAATTATTAAATAAATGGGATGCTTGGTGTAGAATGGGATGTTTAGCTAGTGAAATGGAATCTGCTGCTTTATTTATTGTAGCTAGTTATTTACACGTTCGTGTTGGCTCATGTTTTTTAGTAGTGGCTAATCAAGAAAGAGCAAAACTTGGTTTAGAAAATAAACAAGTACATGATACGGAAGGCGCTATTAAAGTTGCTATTGAAGCACTAAAAGATTTAATTGAAAAAGATAAACAAAAGTAATTGTATTTTACTGAAAAAAATAATAAATTATTTCTTGTTAAGGGAGTAGTTAACTCAATTGAGTGATTGACCTACAAACTCGGCCTTAAAACCAGGTTAATCTTAATTAGCGAGACTTACACTTAGTTTTTGTAACTAATGTAGTCTCGTTTTTTTGTTAGGAAGGGTGGAAACATGAAAAACTATTATGAAAAAAGTGTTGATGAAGTATTAAGTGAGTTTAAAACTAGTAAAGAAGGACTTACTAATAGTGAAGTCGAAGTTCGCTTAAAAGAATTCGGAAAGAATGCTCTTATTGCTAAAAAGAAAAAGAGTTTTATTCGTTTATTCTTTGAACAAATGAAGGATCTAATGATTATTGTTCTTTTACTTGCGGCGTTGATATCTGCTGTTCTTGCCATTATTGAAAAAAATTATCTTGAGTTAATTGATGGAGGAATTATTTTATTAATCGTTATCATTAACTCAATAATTGGTGTTATGCAAGAGCAAAAAGCCGATAAATCTATGGAACTACTTAAAAATATGAATAAACCATTTGCAAAAGTATTAAGAAATGGTGAAATCGAAAAAGTAAAAAGTGAAGATATTGTTGTTGGTGATATTATCATACTTGAAGCAGGTGATTCAGTTCCTGCCGATTTAAGAATTATAGAAAGTGCCTCTTTAAAAATAGAAGAATCTTCGCTTACTGGAGAAAGTTTGCCAGTCAGTAAAGAAGACGCTATATTACCTTCAAATACTCCATTAGGAGACCGCAAAAATATGGCCTTTAGTTCCACAACTGTAAGTTATGGAAGAGGAAAAGGCGTCGTAGTTGCTACAGGTATGAATACCGAAGTAGGACATATCGCTAATATGCTTAATGAAGATGATAAACAAATCACACCATTACAAGGGCAATTAAATAAAACAGCAAAAATGCTATCAATTTTAATATTAGGAATAGCAATTGTGATATTTGTTGCCTCACTAATTAAAAATGGTTTAACGATGGATTCAATTGTCGAAAGTTTTATGACTGCAGTTGCTATTGCCGTTGCCGCAATTCCTGAAGGACTTAGTGCAGTTGTAACAATTGTATTAGCAATTGGCGTTAAAGAAATGTCAAAAAATAACGCTATTGTAAAACATTTGCCAGCTGTAGAAACGCTAGGATGTTGCCAAGTTATTTGCTCTGATAAAACTGGAACACTAACAATGAATAAAATGACTGTTAAACAATTATACACATTATCTAATGGACTATTTGTTAATATTAAAGAAAACGAAGATAATAGCGTAAACGCATTAGTTAATGGGATGGTTTTATGTAATGACACTACAACTAGTAATGAAGGAACATTATTAGGTGATCCAACTGAAACAGCCTTAGTACAATACTTACTAGATAGCAAGATTGATTGTAAATTAATTAAAGATAATAACAAAAGAATTGATGAAATTCCTTTTGATAGCATACGTAAATTAATGACTACTGTTAATAAAAACGAAGATGAAACTATTGCTTACATTAAAGGAGCAGTTGATAAATTATTAGTAAAATGTAATAGAATTTTAGATCATAATGAAGTTAGAAAAATAACTGCTGATGATTTAAAAAATATTGAATCTACTAATAAATTAATGGCGGATAAAGCATTACGTGTCTTAGCGTTCGCGATTAATGATGATCTCAATCATGATAATTTAGAAAATAACTTAATATTTGTTGGCTTAACAGGAATGATTGATCCACCACGAAAAGAAGTAACTGAAGCAGTTAAAACTTGTGAATCAGCAGGAATGAAAGCCGTAATGATTACCGGAGACCATTTAAATACTGCAGTGGCAATTGCTAAAGATATTGGAATATTTAAAAAAGATTCATTAGCTATTACTGGCGAAGAATTAGATAAACTATCTGACGAAGAATTTAAGAAAAACTTAAGCAAATATGCTGTATTTGCGCGTGTTAGTCCAGAAAATAAAGTTCGAATTGTTAAAGCATATAAGAGTTTTGACTTAGTTGTGGCAATGACTGGCGATGGCGTTAATGATGCCCCAAGTATAAAAAGCGCTGATGTAGGTGTTGGAATGGGTATTACTGGTACGGATGTAAGTAAAGAAGCTAGTGATATTGTTTTAGCCGATGATAACTTTGCCACTATTATTGGTGCTGTTAAAGAAGGAAGAAAAGTATACGCTAATATCCAAAAAGTTATTAAATATTTGTTGTCTGCGAATATTGCGGAAGTATTGTGTTTATTTATAACTACTCTATTTATGTTAGGGGCAGGAGAAGAATTCTTAACGCCGGTTATGATTCTTTGGATCAATCTTGTTACTGACTCATTACCTGCTTTATCACTTGCTTATGAAGATGCAGATAATGATATAATGAGCCATAAGCCACGTGATAAAAAAGAAAATTTAATGTCTGGAAGAACAGGTATTGATATTATTGTTCAAGGATTAATTCAAACTGGATTAACATTAGGATCATATTCCGTTGGTAATTATTTATATGGACATAGTGAAGGAATGATGATGGCATTTATTACATTATCATTAATTCAATTATTCCATGCTTATAATAGCAAATCTACAAAATCACTATTTAGTAAAAATCCGTTCAAAAATCGTATGTTAAATTTATCATTTCTCGTTGGTGTTATATTAATGATTATTCCAACTTGTATTCCTGGCATTGCACAATTTTTTATGAATAATTCAGATGTACAAGTATTATCATTAACTCATTGGTTATATGCAATGTTATTTGCACTAGCAATAATACCACTTGTGGAAATTCAAAAATTTATTACTAATAAGATAATGAAATCAAAATAGTTTAACTGGTGTACATTAACTTGTACACCTTTTAAATGTATTTACAATAAATAATTAACACAAATAATAATTAATATATTAATAGCATGACAAAGTTATTTTATAGTTATATAATACATCTAGTAGAAATAATAAGGTCTAAACCAAAAAATGTAAAATCAAATACTTTGCTAGTACTTGACAAACTTATAGATGGTGACTTATCATTTTGATTATGAAGGAATTAAAGAAATGATTAAAATTGCAATTGTTGAAGATGAAAACGATATGGCGTTAGACTTAAAAAAACATATTGAAACATTTTTTAATAGCAACAATAAACCATTTTCTATTGATATATTTGATAGTGCAATTAAATTCCTAGATAAATATAAATTTGGATATAATCTTGTATTTATGGATATTAACTTACCATATATGAATGGAATGAGTGCAGCTGAAAAACTTCGATGTGAAGATGAAGAAGTCATGATTATTTTTGTTACATCTCTTGCGCAATACGCTATTAATGGATACAAAGTTAATGCTTTTGATTATATTTTAAAACCAGTTAATTATTATAATTTTTCTTTAACCTTAGAAAGAGTGCTTTCACATTTAAAAGATGACGAGGAATCGATTGTTATCTCATCTAATAAAACTTCAATGAAAAAAATCTCGATTAATAAAATAAAGTATATTGAAATTAATAATCATAGAATTATATTTCATACGATTGATGGTAATTATGAAACTCATGGTTCATTAAATTATTATGCTGATATTTTAAAAGACCACTATTTTGAACTATGTAATCGTTGCTATTTAGTTAATTTGGCAATGGTTAGTCAAGTGACGCCAACAAGTGTAGTCGTTGATGGTGAGTCATTAATAATATCAAGACCAAAACGCAAAGAATTTCTTCACACATTAAATAAATTCATAGCTACTGGCGGTGGAAAATAATGGAAATAACTGAATTATTTGCTTATAAAATTGTTTTCGTTATCGAAATACTTGTTGCTATGCATTTACTTTCTTTTTATTTGCCTAAAAAGAATTATCCAGTAGCAAGATATTTAATTAGTATTGGATTTTGTTTTTTGATTGCGATATTTTTTCCATTATTTAATAAAATATCTTATTCTTGGTGGTATTCATCACTTATGTTTCTTATCTTATTTACTATATGCGCGATATCATTATATTTTGTTTATAATATCTCAATTCAAAATATATTTCTAATTGCCATTACATCTTACACTGCGCAGCATTTAGCGTATCAAGTTTATAACATTTTAATTTCTACTTTAAATTTAAAGGAGAAATTATCGTTTGTTTCTTATGGCGATGCACCATTAAATGTTTCAATAACGCAAATTAATATAATTTCTTTAGCAATTCTTATTATTGTTTATGCCATTATATATACGATAATATTTGTCATATTTAATGAAAAAATCAACAAAGATGAAACCAAGATATCAAATTTCAGTATTGTACTTATTTCAGGATTTGTTTTACTTATCGATATATTGATTAATTCTATCGTCATTTATAACGATAAATTTAAAGGAAGAGAAGTATCAATTATTACTTGTACTTACAATATCATTTGTTGTCTGGTAGTAGTGTGTTTGTTATTTAGTCTTTTAAATATTAAACAATTGAAAACAGAATTGATTGTAACGAGTCAGTTATTAGATAAAGCCGAAGAGCAATATAAGCAAAATAAAGAAAATGTGGATCTAATCAATATCAAATGTCATGATTTAAAGCATCAAATTAGAGGACTAGGTAATAAAGCAAATATTTCTCAAGACACAGTTAAAGAATTAGAAAATATGATTAGTATTTATGATTCCACTATTAAGACAAATAATGATGCATTAGATTTAATACTTACAGAAAAAAGTTTATTTTGCCAAAAAAATAAAATTGATCTTAAATGCTATGCGGATTGCTCTAAACTAGGATTTATTAATGAATCAGATTTATATTCTCTTTTTGGTAATATGATTGATAACGCTATTGAAGCTGTTACAAAAATTGAAAATAAAGACAAACGTACTATTAGTTTAATTGTTCGAAATGCTTTATCATGTACATCTATATTTATATCAAATTATTTTGAAGGAAAAGTTAAATTAGATCGAAATGGTATGCCGATAACATCTAAACAAAATAAAAATTATCATGGCTATGGATTAAAATCCATCAAGATGATTGTTGATAAGTACAATGGCGATTTAAAAATAGATGTGAAAGATAATATCTTTATTATCCAAATTTTATTTACTAATTGTAATGAAAAATAATCAACAATTCGCGCTAAGTTGATTACAATTCACGAAGTATATATTTATAAATAAACCGCTTTCAAATTAAATAAACGATGAAAGGGGTTTTTTATATGGAAAATTATAAAAAATATTATCACCAACCAATGGTGAAAGTAGAAAATTTACTAATAGAAGACATAGTCTTAGCATCCGGCGTTATAAAATCAGATGGTACTTATGACATTTATGATAAAAATTTTAATGCTGATGACACACTCTAAGGAGGTATAAACATGAAAAAGAAAATATTATTTAGCGTTGCTTTAGCTAGCTTAGTTCTTGGTAGCGGTATTGTTTCTTTAAGTAACGAAAAAGAAAACTTAAAAGATTTTGCTTATGATACTTTTAATGCCACTAAAGGTGTAAGCATTAAAAATGCTAGAAGAACTAATCAAAGTGTTGAAAATTCGACAATTTATGCTCAAGTTGCAACTAAAGATGGTGTTGATTATTTAAGATTTGCTACCGCTATTAAAGGAGATATAAATAGTGTTAGTTATAATCGTACAATTGTCGCAACAGGTGCATCAAAAGATAAAACTATTACCACAGTTTATAAAAGCATTAGTGCAAAAAATAGTGAAAGTGCAGATGCATTATCTGTTTTTTATACTGAAAATGGTTCACTTACTGATTTAGCTTTATCTTCAACGAAAGATTTCTATTGGGCTTGTTTTACAATTGCTTTTGAAACAGAAACATATAAAGAAAGTGATTTAAATATCAGTGTTAGTGTTAATGGCAACATAGTTGCTAGTAGAACAACATCTTTATATCGTGTAAAAAATTATTATGAAGATCCAAATATTGAGTTAGGTACTTTTTTAAGTAAAAATAATAGCAATAGTGTTGATGCTAACCTTGTTAGTCCATCTAGCGGAATTAAAGACGGATCTTATAAAATTCCACGTGGCGGAGTAAGTGATGGAGAATATGTTTATTATCCGCTTAATGTTATGGGTTCTAGAACATCAAAAATTGTTAAATGCAATTTCTTAACTAACAGTATCGTAAAAGAAAGTGAAGTTATTAATTTAACATCAATTGATAAAGGTGAATGGTCTCAAACTGCTGGAAATTTATTTATCTACAAAGATTACATTTATCAAATTATGCGAGATGGTTCATTTGAAGTATTTAATAAAGATTTAGAAAAAATAAATTTAACAAACAAATTAAGTCTTTCTTTACCATCATCTGGAATAATTTATGATGTTGAATAT
>CAKPAV010000079.1 GCA_934133115.1 uncultured Bacilli bacterium | reverse complement strand
TCATTTACTAATGCTGAAGCACTAGTGTAAGCTTCTAAGCAACCTTTACGGCCACAAGTGCATTTTCTACCATTCATATGAATAACGCTATGTCCAATTTCTGCGCCTTTACCTTCATTACCTTCATATAATTTTCCGTTAATGATGATTCCGCCACCAACACCAGTTCCAAGAGTAATCATGATAACATCTTTATATCCTTTGCCACAACCAAATTTGACTTCACCTAATGTTGCTACATTTGCGTCATTACTGATTTTAGTTTCTAAACCACATACTCTTTCTAAGATTTTAGCAACTGGAAGACGATTCCATCTTAAATTACCAGAAAAGTCACAAGTTCCTTCAATAGAATTAATTGATCCAGGACATCCAACACCAATTCCTAATGTATTTTCTTTTGAAACATTATTTTCTTCCATAAGTTTTAAAATTTTACGTCCTAATGTTTCAATCATTTCTACTTGAGTTTGATTAAAATCAACTGGATAAGTGGTTTTAGCTAACACTTGGCCAAATTCATTAACAATACCAATTTTAAAAGTTGTTCCACCGATATCAACGCCAATTACATATTTTTCCATTTTTAATACCTTTGTAAGAATATACGTTCCTACTCCTTCTATAAAACATTTTTCACCTGCGGAAATAAAAAACGAATCAAACTGTTGATAAGTAATTCCGTTTATTGTTCCTTTACCATCTAAAAAAGTAATCGAAGCAAAAGAATCGAGTTCAAATATTTCCTTATCAATAATAGCATTTTTTTGATAACTTGCAAAGTATTTAGAGGCACCAAGAAAATTTTTTTCATGATTTACTTGTTTATATTTATGATAATCAATAACATTTAGCGCTTTATCAATATGTAAAGGCCTTAAATTTCCATTTTTGTCTTTGCGGTTATAATCATAAAGACGATATGTTAAATTTGAATTTTGTTGAATTTCAATTAAAGTAACGCCTTTTCCAATCGCATGAATTGTGCCAGATTTAATAAAAAACACATCACCATTTTTTACTTTAAAAAAGTTTAAATGATCTAATATTGTTCCTTCATTTAAATACTTTCTTACTTTATCAATATTTTCATCTTCTTTAAATCCAACATATAATCCCGCATCTTCTTTAGCGTCAATTACATACCACATCTCCGTTTTTCCATACTCTCCTTCATATTTAAGAGCGTATTCATCACTTGGATGTACTTGAACTGATAAATTATCTTTGGCATCAATAAGTTTTATTAATACTGGGAAATTAGAAAATTGCTCTGAGTTCTTTCCTAAATCCTTATCAGTAATAACATCTTTAAGATTTTTAATTTCACCATTAATATCAACTTTACTTAATCCATCTTTATGCATGGAAAGTTCCCAAGATTCCGCGATTTTATCTAAATCGCTTTGACGATATTTTTTCAAATAATCTCCACCCCATAAATAATCTTTTAAGGCTGGTATAAGTTTCATAACAGGCATAAAGTTCACCTCAAAACTTATTCTATTATGAAATTTAATTAAGATTTTTATATAGAAAGCTATTTTCTTACATTAAGTGAAAATTATTTTCATTTAAAGCCATAAAAAAAGACCTAGCGGTTAAACTAAGTCTTGCAATAATTGTTATTTTGTGATTAGTCTTCACTAGAATCATCTTGAAAAGCATTTAATACTTCTTCTACTTCATCTAATTCTTCATCATCAATAACTTCAGTTAAATTATGTTCATCATCATAACGGAAAGCAAATATATCATCGGGTGCATCAGTTTCATAACATAAAACATATTTTGCACATCTTTCATCATTTTCATAAGTCATGAGAATTTCCATTGGATATTCTGTTCCATCTTCATCAACTACAATAATTTCATTTTCTGCTGGTTCCATATTTTCTCCTTAGTGGCGTGAGTCTAGGTAAGTTTCAAGAATAACAACCGCGGCCATTTTATCAATAACTTGTTTGCGTTTTTTTCTTGATAAATCCGCTTCAAGTAATCTCCTTGTGGCAAGCATCGTGGACATTCTTTCATCAACAAGAACAATTTTTAAATTAGGATTAAGTTCAAGCATTTCTTCTTTAAAGCGCATCGCGGATTGCGCGTGATCTCCTACATCTCCGTTCATATGAAGTGGTAAGCCTAAAGCAATCTCTGTTACGCCTTCTTTTTGGGCATACTCAACTGCGTAAGTTGCAGCTTCTTTAAAATTGCCATTTTCAAAACGATGTGTTTCTCTTCCATAAGCAATCATACCGAGCGAATCTGAAATAGCAATTCCTAATGTTCTTGTTCCTAAATCTAAACCTATTACTTTTCCCATAATTATTTTTTTCCTATTTTTATATTTTATTCATTAATCAATGAGTTTTTTAACTAAATCATTAACTTCACTTAATTTTGATAAGTCTTTACCAGCACCTGTGGCTAAATCTGGTCTTCCTCCACCTGATCCTAAAAGTAAGTTAGCAACACTCTTTACAATAACTCCGGCTTTAAGTCCAGAAGCCATAGCTTCTTTAGTTAAAGCACAAGTAATTGGATAGTTACCATTTTCTTCACCAATTAAAACAATAATACCATCATCAAATTTAGTTTTTAATTCATCAATAATTTTAATTAATGAAGCACGATTAGTATTAGGTAAATACTTAACTAATAAGTGATGTCCATTAAATACTCCAAATTCTTCCATTAAAGATTTCGACGTTAATAAAGCTTGTTTCTCTTCAAGAACTTTCACTTGATTTCTTAAGTCTTCTTTTTCTTTAATTAAAGATTTTAAGCGTAAGTTATTTTCATTAATTGAATTAGCGTTTAATAACACTTTTTGTTCTAATAACATTAATTCTTTTTGTTTTAATAAACGATATGCTTCAAATCCAGTACGAAGTTGAATTCTTCTAATGCCTGATGCAATGGCTTCTTCAAATTCAATTGCAAATACACCAATATCTTTAGTGTTTTTCACATGTGTACCACCACAAAATTCTTTAGATACATCACCAAAACAAACGACACGAACAACATCGCCATATTTTTCATTAAACAAGGCAGTCGCGTTTAATTTCTTTGCTTCTTCAATTGGTAAAACTTTAGTTTCTTCTTCAATAGAAGCATTTATCATTTCATTAACGGCCTTTTCAATTTCATTTAATTCACTATCACTAACTTTAGCAAAATGTGAGAAGTCAAAACGCGCGTATTCATCATTAACAAAGCTACCTTCTTGGTGAACATGGCTTCCTAATACTTTTACTAAAGCAGCTTGAAGTAAGTGAGATGCTGAGTGATTAGCCATAATTTTATGTCTTTTTACTTCATCAATTGTTAAAGTAAATTCATCACCTAATTTAACACTTCCAAAGTCTAAAGTAACATGATGTAAGTGTTGTCCACGAGGTGCTTTAAAGACATTTTCTACACGCATAGAAGTATTATCATTAGCAATAACGCCAGTATCACTAACTTGTCCACCCATTTCTGCATAGAAAGGAGTTTGATCAAATACTACTTCGCCACTTTCTTTAATTTCATCAACTTTTTCGCCGTTAACAAATAATCCAACAACTTTTGCTTTACATGTAGTGGCATCATATAAGAATGTTGAAGGAACTTCAAATTCTAATAAATCTTTAGCTTGTTTATTCATACTTTGCAAATTACCACGAGCGTTTCTTGCACGTTCTTTTTGTTTTTGCATTTCTACTTTAAATCCTTCTTCATCTACTTTAACATTTGCTTCTAAACAAATTTCTTTTGTTAATTCGACTGGAAAACCATAAGTATCATATAACTTAAAGGCATCTTCTCCGCTAAGAACATCTTTCCCTTCAATCATTTTACGAAGTAAAGCTTCACCGCTATTTAAAGTAGATAAGAATTTTTCTTCTTCAGCTTTAACAATTTTAGAAACATAATCAACTTTTTCTTCTAAGTATGGATAGAAATCTTTCATATTATCCGCACATACTCTCACAAGATGATACATAAATGGTTTATCAATTCCTAATTTACGACCAAATCTTACTGCACGACGTAAAATTCTTCTTAAAACATAGCCTCTTCCTTCATTTGAGAAAGTTGCTCCATCCGAAAGTGCGAATGTGCAAGTTCTAATATGATCAGCAATAACGCGGTACGCCATCTTATGTTCATCATCATAAGGATATTTAGCAAGTTTTTCAGTTTCTTTGATAATCGGCATAAATAAATCAGTTTCAAAGTTAGTTTCTGTATCTTGCATAATACACGCTAAACGCTCTAAACCAGCACCAGTATCAATATTTTTATTTGGTAATTCTTTATAATCTTTGCGGTCAACACCAGTTACGGCATTATATTGGGAGAAAACAATATTCCAAATTTCAATATAACGATCATTTTCAATATCTTCTTTTAATAATCTTAATCCTAAATGATCTGGATCATATTTTTCGCCACGATCAAAGAATATTTCCGTATCTGGTCCACAAGGTCCTTCACCAATGCACCAGAAGTTATCTTCTAAAGGAATTAAGTGGTCTTCACTAATACCATTCTTCATCCATAATTCTTTACTTGCTTTATCATCTGGGTGATAAGTAATATAAAGTTTTTCTTTATCAATACCAAAATATTTATCACTTGTTAATAATTCTGCCGCCCAAGGTATTACTTCATTACGGAAATAATCACCAATTGAGAAGTTACCAAGCATTTCAAAGAATGTATGGTGACGGGCAGTCATACCAACATTTTCAATATCATTAGTACGTAATGATTTTTGTGCATTAGTAATACGTCTATTTGTTGGAATCTCTGTTCCATCAAAATATTTTTTCAAAGCCGCTACACCGGCATTAATCCAAAGTAAAGTTGGATCATTATTTGGGATTAAAGAAGCACTAGGTTCAATATAATGTCCTTTGCTCTTCCAGAAATTTAACCAAGTATTTCTGATTTCGTTTGCACTCATTTTTTTCATAATTCACACTCTCCTAAACATAAAAAAACGTTCCTTAAAAAATTATAAGGAACGATAATAATCGCGGTACCATCCTAATTCACTACATTAGTGCACTTAATTTACTTTAACGCAGTTAACGTCGAGTTTTTCTCGCTCTTAGAAGTGGCTCATTTAAGTTGATATCAATCTTTTTCACCGCTAGATTGTCTCTAATAAATCAATACTTAAATTTCTTCTTCCTCATTGATTTCGAGGGTATTATAGCATATTTAAAAATTTTTAAAATACTTTTTAGTATTTTTATCAATAAATTGATTATTTAGCGATACTAAATATCAATTCTTTTGTTTTTGTAATATACTTGGTCAATTATTCCTCCACCTAAACAAATATCTCCATCATATAATACCGCCGCTTGCCCTGTAGTTACAGCTTTATATGGTTCATCATGTATTAATTCAATAGTGGTTTCATCAACAATATGCACTGTTACGCCTAAATCTTTTTGACGATATCTAAACTTACACCCTACATGCATATTTTCTTTTGGAAATACATTATTAAATACACAGTTTTTAACAATTGTACGGTCCGATAATAAATGTTCATCTTCATTACCAGAAGCCACATAAAGAATATTTTTCTTTACATCTTTTTTAACGACAAACCAGCTATTAGCGACTCTACCACTAATGCCACCAATACCTAAACCACGGCGTTGACCAATAGTGTAATATAAAACACCATCATGATGTCCTACTACTTCTAAAGTGTTAATATCGACAATATCACCTTTTTTAGCGGGAATGTAATTTTTCAAAAATTCTTTGAAGTTTCTTTCACCAATAAAACATATACCCGTAGAATCTTTTTTATCTGCAACATTAAGTTCTAACTCATGAGCAATTTTACGCACTTCTGTTTTATCTATATCTCCTAATGGGAATAAACAAGAAGCAATTTGTTCTTGATTTAATTGCGATAAGAAATATGTTTGGTCTTTATTTTGATCATAAGATTTATAAAGAAAAGTTTTTCCATCTTTATCAACTCTTTTAGCATAATGTCCTGTGGCGATATAATCGCAACCTTTTGATTTAGCAAATTTTAAGAAAGCATCAAACTTAATATATTTATTACAAAAGATATCGGGATTTGGAGTTCTTCCGTTTTCATATTCTTTTAAGAAATATGTAAATACTTCATCCCAATATTCTTTAATAAAATCAATACGAAATAATTCTATTCCTAACTTTGCTGCGACTTTTTTAGCATCTTCATAGTCTGCTTCTTGTGGACAGCAATCATTATTTAAAGTTGGATTACCTAAAAAATCACCATTCGCAATAGCGTCCCAGTTACGCATAAATCCTGCGACGACATCATAGCCTTGTTTTTTTAATAAATATGCCGCAACTGCGGAATCTACTCCACCAGATAATCCAATCATTACTTTAGTCATTTTTAATCAACTCCTTGCTATCATAAATCATTGTAAATGGTCCATCATTAACTAATGCTACTTTCATATCAGCACCAAATACTCCAGTTTTAATTTCTTTATGATATAAATCAAATAAACATTTATTAAAATATTCATATAATGTTTTAGCTTCTTCTGGTCTTAAAGCGTTGACAAAAGATGGACGATTACCTTTATGCATATCACCATATAAAGTAAATTGTGAAACCGATAAAATATCGCCATCAATATCACTAAGTGACTTATTAGTAAGACCTGATTCATCCATAAATACACGCGACTTAATAATCTTTGAAGCTATCTTTAAGGCGATATCTTCATTATCACCATAAGTAAATCCCACTAATAAGACAAATCCTCTATTAATACTAGAATAAACCTTACCATCAATAGATAAATTAGCATTTAAAACATTTTGTACAATAACTCGCATATAATCACCGCTTTTATTATAGAGACTTTTTCAAAAAAATGATATATTAATGTGTGGAGTTGATGATTATGAAAGCACCTTTAGCGTTTCGTATGCGCCCGAAAACTTTAGATAAAGTACTTGGACAACACGATTTACTATCTGAAAATGGTTTTTTAACTAATTGTGTTAAAAATGACACCATTGTATCAATGATATTTTTTGGTCCTCCTGGAGTAGGAAAAACCACACTCGCAGAAGCTTTTGCTAATACTTTAAAAGTACACGCAATTAAGCTTAATGCTGTTACAAGTAATAAAAAAGATATTGAACAAGCTATTGAAGAAGTAAAACTTTATAATCGTTCCATCATTATTATGGATGAAATTCATCGTCTTAATAAAGATAAGCAAGATATTTTACTTCCTTATTTAGAAGATGGTAGTGTCTTTATTATTGGCGCTACTACATCTAATCCGTATATTGCTATTAATCCGGCGATTAGAAGCCGTACACACTTATTAGAAGTTAAACCATTAAGTAAAGAAGATGTTGTTATCGGATTAAAAAGAGCAA
>CAKPAV010000078.1 GCA_934133115.1 uncultured Bacilli bacterium | reverse complement strand
CTTAAATGGTAGAATAGAAATAATTACAGCTCTAATTGAAATTCTAAGTAAAGCTAATTATCATGAAGATAATTTACTAAAAGAATTATCTTTAGTAAGTGAAGAGATTAATAAAGAAAAGGAAAGATTAACAAGAGAAATAAGAACAGATAAGTTAATTGAGGAAGCTGAATTTGTAAATGACTTTAAACTTCCTAAAAATTTAGATATTAGATTTATTACGAAGTTATTAACATATCAAAATATTAGGATGGAGCTTTCAAGATTAAAGGCGGATGCTGATAATCATCCATCAAGATTATATGCAATTTATATTTTTGCTAGAAATGAAGAAGAAAGTGATCGTATTAAAACTGAGATTAGTAAAACATTAGATGATGGCTTTAATAAAGTAATATTTATTGATTATTCTGGTAATTACTTAAGTGCTGATTTATTTAATCAATATATTGAAAATATGGCTAATTGCAATTATCAAAAGGGCAAAGACCAGGGCCAAGCCAGAACATATGATAAAAATGCAAAAGAATCTTTGAGGAGATGGAAATTATCTATTCAAAACGGCACATGCAGAGTTTATAGCTCTATGGATGTTGATAGGACTATGTGTACATCTGAATCTGAAATCAACATGGCTGTTAAAGAATTTGATAAAGAGCATTTTGCATATGCTTTGGAAACACAAGTAAATGTTATTGATAACATGTATGCTTCAAATGCGTTAAAGCAGGGGGCAGAGTGTGGTATAACAGGCGAAATCAAAGGAACATTTAAATCTTCAAATGAAAACACCAAGTTGGAAAAACAATTTGCAGGCGTTTGGAATGTTGATAACTACTGGACAGCCAGACCTAATGAATTGCTTTCAAAGGTTAAGAACAAAGTTGAAGAGATTATAAAAGTTAAATTTGAAAAAGAAACCAGAGTATCAATTGGTGATATTTATGACGCATTAATTGAGGCACCATTTGGCTTCTTACCATGCAATTTAACTTCCTTTGTAATGGGCTTTGTTCTTAAAGAATATGCTAATGATACATATAACTGGACAGATGATTTAACAACTGTACCTATGTCTGTTGAAAAGATGAAGGAAATGATTGAGGAAATAATTAAGCAACAACAAACTCCTTCTAATAAATATAAGACAAAATATATTGTTGAAATGTCACCAGAACAACGTGAATTTAATAAGGCAACAGCATATGCCTTTGGGATTGATGAATCATTATGCACATCTGTTGAAAATACTAGATCAAGAGTTCGTTCACAAATGAGTTCTTATAAATTCCCAATTTGGACATTAAAGTCATGTAATTTTTCTACGGTTAACGATAAAAGCACCGTTGATAGTCTAATTGATTTATATGTAGAACTGGCTAATAACTCAACTTCTGCAAGAACTGAAACTGATATTGCATTAGATATTGGCAGACTATATCTTAATAATTCTAAGCTAGACAGTGATTTAAAAAATTTGTTAACTAGAGAAAATTGTACATCTGGAATGCACAAGTATCTTGAATCATACGATGATGGAAAATTAATAAAATTAGCAGAAAAGTTAAATGATGCTGGCTCATACATTAACGAAATTAGCAAAAAATTTAGCGAAGCATCTAACTGGGTTTGGAATAAAAATACTGTTGATGAAAAAATAAATGAAACAATCGTAGAGTATGAAATAGTATGTGAAAGTAATGGATATATCACTAAAACAATTAAATATGATGATTGCTTATCTGAATGGAAGAGAAAATGTGAGATGTTCAAAGTTGCATTCTATTCAGTTAAAAATGATTTGCCTGAAATCTCTGAATTTTTAGAAATTCTTTATCAATTAAAAAAGAATGGCTACATCTATGATAATTCAAAAGTTACATTCTTAGAATGCTTAAAAACAAAGAAAGAGCAATTCAAGAATTTCTGTGAAAACCAAACAACAATATTACTTCAAACTCAAGGTTTCTATCTTGACGGATTAACAGATCAAGATGTTAGTGCTATTGCTGCTAAACTATACGATGTATTTTCACTCGAAAATAGCGAATATCAAAGAAAGTTAGAAGCAGAAGTGAGTGATTATAAGGCTAATATGTCTAAGTATCAGTTGGTTGAATTATGGAAAACTAAAACGAATACTGATTCACCTTTAGACTGGTCCAATAAATATTCAATGCCAATTTTATGCATGGTTCCATCACAACAACAAGATGAAGCTAGGGCGATGTTTGATGTAATTAATGGCCAATTTAATGAAAAAGGTAAAATAGATGACGCAATTGCATATTTAGAAAGATTTAAATATTTTGATGATTTGAATTCTGATGTTGCAAGAAATAATGCATTTAAGAAAAATGTACTCAAATCATATTCGACAATATTAGATGACGTTGCTGATGTTAAGAAAACAATTAGATCTAGAGTTTCTGTTTCACCATATAATTGGCTTGGGAGTACTGCTGTTGAAGAGTTTATCGGCAAATTGGCTACTCAAAAATACAATAATGGTGGAAATTTGAAAGTCTACAATGTGATTGATTCGATGTCACCAGATGATTTGAAAAAATATCTAAAAGATTTAGTTAAAGAAAACGTGGTTGTAGGTATAGAAATTATTAACAATCAAAAGTAAGGAGGATATTATGCAGGAACAAATTAAAAATAGAATCCAATCATATTTAACAAGTAATGATAATAGACCTCTTGTTATTGATGTTCCTAACGTTGAAGAAAGAGATGATTTTCTTCAATTATATTTCGGGATGCCTAAAAAGAGCATGTTTGATTTCACTTCTACGAGCATGGAATTACCTGGGATATCAAATTTATATGAATATCTTAGGAGATGTGATGATAAAGTTGTTATTATCACAGATTTAGGAACATATTTAAAACTATACGGTCAGGATTTTTTAAAGCAAAATATACATTCGTTATTGGAAATGTCTTTCGCAACTAAAGTTTTGATTTTAACATTCCAATGTGGAAAATATATCAATGAAAAGAGTCCTAGAAATAGAGATAAAGTTTTGATTGATGATGGTCAATCATCTATTCCGTCGTCTTTAGTTTTCATTAATAATGAATATAAAAATTATGTTTCTGCAGAAAAAAGCCTAAGTACAGCATTAAAAAAGATAGAACGAAAGTCTGGAGAAAAATTCTACGTATTAACTGAATACCGTAAGAATGACTTTCCAAATACCTTATATGGCATTGAAGAATGTAAAAATGCCTATGATTTGCTTTGTTTAAAAGATAATGCCACAAAGAAAGTCGAGGAGAAATTTGGTGCAACTGAAGATTGGAGTACCTTGCTTGAAAAGCTTGAAAATGACTCGATAGAACAAACAATAGGCGAATTTATCAATACTAAAAATTATGTTAAGAATATCGAAGAATGGCTTGAAAAAAATGACTTTGAAAAATGGCTTATTTTTCTCTTTGGAAAATTTAAAAATATTAAAACAGATAATTGGGCCATCAATTATGCAATAGATAAATCAACAAAATCAAACGAAGTATTGTCAAAAATATATGAGTCGATCTTGGATCTCAATTACAAAGAAGAAGGCTATTGGAATAGATACGAACAACGAAAGAAAATTCTTAAAAATATCGGTGATGATACAGTGATTTATGAGTATTGTAATTTGGTTAAATATAAAGAGGCTGATGCTTTATATTATTTAACAGATAATACTGATAATGAAAAGAAATTAATAATACAACTAATTGATAAGTACTATCAATCATTCACAAAAATCAAATTACTTGATGTATTAAAACATGTTTATAAAGATCTTTACGATTATCTGCTTGATTTTAATATGAAGAATGATCTTTTAAATAATTATTTTTCAGAATATAAATATTTGAAAGTTACTAATCATTTGACACCAGAGTTTAAAGCACTTGTTGATAAAGAAGCATGTGATCGTAGTTATAAACGTATTCTTATGTATAGATCAGAGGTGCTTGAAGAGCTATCGTATGACAACTCATTAATTTATTTCGTTGATGCATTGGGTGTTGAATTTTTAAGTTATATCGAAAGAAAATGTGCTGAAAAAAATCTTGCTATAAATGTTCGCATTGCTAAAGCAAACTTACCATCAATTACATCTGAAAACACAGAGTTTAGAGACTTCTTTGCTAAAAAAGGTGTAGAACTAAAAGATGAAAAAGAATTAGATGAGTTAATTCACGATGGTAAAAATGATTATGATTTTGATAAAAATAAATTACCAATCCACATTATCGAGGAATTTAATATCATTGATAAATGCTTAACAAATATTAGAAAAAAATTAAAATCAGGCGGGTATAGTAAAGCAGTTATTGTTGCTGACCATGGAGCAACAAGATTGGCAATTCTCAATAATGATATGGTTAAAATCGATGTTGAGTCCACAGGTGAACATGGTGGTAGAGTCTGCAAGGCTTATCCTGAAATGGAAGTTATACCAAATGCAGTAATTGAAAACGATTATTGTATACTTGGTGATTATAATTCATTCAAGGGCGGACGTGTAGGTAAAGTTGAAATGCATGGTGGAGCAACATTAGAAGAGGTTGTTGTGCCTATTATTGAAATTACAGAGAAGACAAGTTCAATTATTATTACAGTCATTACTCAAATTATTAAAGTTAGTTTCAAAACCGTTGCTGTTTTGAAATTCTGCACTAGTAATAGGTTGGATAATGTAACAGTACACATTAATGGTGCTTCATATATTGCTATATCATCAGACGGAACAAATTTCACTGCGGAATTAAAAGACATAAAGAAAAGCGGTGATTATCAATTTGAAGTATGGTCAAATGATAAATTAGTATCACAAGATAATACATTCAGTGTAGAGAAAGAGTCTGCAAAGACTAATGATTTATGGGAGTGATAAATATGACTGATAAATTAAGAGAATATTTTGACGAAATGGTTGTTTTTAAAGACATAAAAAACACAAGTTTTTTCAACAACCTAAATCTGCCATCTTTTTTAAGAGATTATTTATTAAAAATATTTCAAGATGAAAATGGCGATATTGATTACGACGGAATGAATGAATTTATAAAAAAAAGAATCCCTCGTAAAGAAGATTGGATAGCAATAAAAGATAGGATTGTTATAGGCGGAGAAAGGGTTAAGTTTTTAACTAAAATTTCTGTCGATATTGATGTAGCAACGCAAGCTATTTCATTTTCACTTCCTGATTTCGGTTTAACAAATAAAGAAACGATAATCGAGCCACATGCCTGGCAGAATGTTAAGGACGACTTAATCAGTGCAAGAGACGTATGGGGAATTGTTGAATTAGGCTATAGATACCCTGATAATTTTGATGTTGAGTTTGAAGAAAAAGGAAATAAAAGCAGAGCTAGAACTAAAGAAAAGGGTAAAATTAAATTATGCTCTTTCAAAAATTTTTGTCCATACACAATTGATTTAGATTATTACAAAGATATTAGAAATGAATTTGATATTCATGAATGGATTGATTTGGTTTTAGGAGCTGTTGATTATAATGCTGATGGATATGAAAATGAGCATCAAAAATTAGCGGTTTTAACTAGATTACTTCCATTTATTGAAAAAAGATTAAATATAATCGAATTGGCCCCAAAAGGTACGGGCAAATCATATTTATTTGGACATGTTAGTAAATATGGAGCATTGGTTGATGGTGGTAAAGTTACCAGATCAAAGATGTTTTTTGACACAGTTTCTAGGAAATATGGTTTTATACAAGGCAACGACTTTGTTGCAATTGATGAAATAAAACTTGTTAAATTTAATGATGATAATGAGATGCGTTCTATTTTGCAGGGCTATATGGAATACGGAACATTTAATATTAATGGATTCGAAGGAGAGGCAGATGCGGGTATAGTTTTCTTAGGGAATATTTCACAAGATTATATGGACGAATATCAGTATATGCTTAATGAATTACCTCACCTATTCCAAGAAACGGCATTATTGGACCGAATTCATGGTTTTATTAAAGGTTGGGACATTCCTAGAATGAATGATAACTTAAAATTGACTGGATGGGCATTAAATTCAGAGTACTTCTGTTCCATTATGCATTTGTTAAGAGATGATACATCGTATAGAACAATAGTTGATCGACTAATAGAAGTCCCTGAAAAAGCTGATACAAGAGATACTGAAGCTGTTAAAAGAATAGCAACAGCATATCTAAAATTATTATTTCCTAATGTTAGAAAGACGGCAGATATTAGTGTTAAAGATTTCAAAAACTATTGTCTTAAACCAGCAATGAAGATGAGAGAAATTGTTAGAATGCAACAAATTTATCTTGATAAAGAATATAAAGGGAAAGAAATCCCTGACTTTAAAATCGTTGCAAATGAGGAGTAAATAATGAAAATTAACTGTGTTGCATGTTTTAAAGAAAATCTTGATAAAGATACTATAGCATTAAATAGAAAACTTCTCGGGAAGGATATAGAAAAATTTTATTGTCTTGATTGCCTTGCTGATTTTTTAAATGTGACCGTTGATGAATTATTAGAAAAAATTGAAGAATTCAAAGAAGAAGGATGCGAATTATTTAAATGAAAAAAGCAATTTATGCTGATAATGCTGCTACAACAAAACTATCTGTAGAGGCCTTTAATAAAATGAAAATATATATGTTAGATGATTTTGGCAATCCATCACAGCCATATTCTTTTTCTCGTTCATCTAAAAATGCTTTAAAGGATGCAAGGAACACAGTTGCTACATGTATCGGAGCTAAGCCAGAAGAGATTTTTTTTACATCGGGTGGTAGTGAGAGCGATAATTGGGCTATTAAGTGTTTTAATGGCAACATTGGTAAAAAAGTAATTATTTGTTCGTGTATTGAGCATCACGCCATATTAAATGCTTGCAAAGATGAAAAAGAAAAAGGAGTGCAAACTCTATTTATTTCTGTAGATTCTAATGGCCTCGTTGACTTAAATGAACTAGAAAATTATTTGAAAGAGTATCAATCGAATAACATTTTAGTTTCTGTGATGACTGCAAATAACGAAATTGGGACGATTGAACCAATTAAAAACATTTCTAATTTATGCCATAGATATGGAGCGTTAATTCATACCGACGCTGTTCAGGCAGTAGGACACATAAAAATAGATGTTAATGAATTAGATGTAGATATGTTATCTGCATCCGCTCATAAGTTTAATGGTCCCAAAGGAATAGGATTTTTATATATAAAAAAGGGTACACCAATCAAATCGTTTATTGATGGTGGTTCTCAAGAAAATGGTAGAAGATCTGGTACAGAAAATGTGCCAGCCATTGTGGGTATGGCAGCTGCTCTTGATGAATCAATATCTGAGATTAATAAAACTGTTTAAAAACTACAAGTCATGGAAGATAGATTTATTGCTAAATTAAAAGAGGGAAA
>CAKPAV010000077.1 GCA_934133115.1 uncultured Bacilli bacterium | reverse complement strand
TCTTTTTCATTTGGTTTTAATTCTTTGGTTTTTGCAAATCTAATTAAATTAATAGAACTTTTTTCAATACCATTATTTTTATCAAATTCCGTGTATTCACTTTGATAATAAAGTTCTATGACATTTTTAGAAGCAATATTGCCAATATTTTGACTTATTACACTTATATTAATTTCTTTTTTGTCATAATCCATTTGAAAATCATCAATTTTATCTATAAAACTGCTATACGATAGTCCGTATCCAAATGGGAATAATACTTCGTTTTGATAATTAAATCCATCTATAGAATTATATGAACCAACATTACTACGCGCATTGCCATCATTTAAAACACAATCTTCATATCTAGTTTCATAATACTTATATCCAACATAAATGCCTTCTAATTCTACCATATAATTATTACGTGTATCCCATTCTCCTTTGGGCTTATCTAAGTTATTAAAAACGTAGTCACCAATATTTTGAGTAGATGGGTGAGACTTATTATTATAAACGTAAGTATCTGGTAATCTACCACTTGGTGAAACTTTACCAGATATTATATCGATAACACCATCTAATCCATATTGTCCAACATAACCGATCCATAAACAAGCATCAATATCAAACTCATCAATAAATCCTAATTCCATCGGATTAGATGAATTGATTAGCACTAATGTTTTAGAAAAATATTGTTTAGCAACTTTTATAACTTCCTTTTCTTTTTCAGTAATCGAAAGATATCCGTTTTGTCCATCAAGAAAGTTTCCTAAAGATAAATCATAACCTTCTCCGCCAATACGAGAAATAACAATTATTGCTAAATCGTTAAAGTTTTTGAAAGAATTTATTACTTTTTGATCTTGATAAACACTTTTATCTGATTCACCAACACTCATTAAATATGAACTTGTTGGATTTTCCATAATTCCACTAATACGATAATTAGTGTCTAGCATATATTTATTCCACATTATGTTATTAACTTCGACATTTTGTTTTTCAAAGCAATCTTTCAATGTTTCTTTTTGTGTTACTTTTACATCACTAGATCCAGTTCCTGTATAAACAATGTCCACACTTGATCTAGATAATAATGTAACTTTACTATGCTCTTTTAAAGGTAAAATATTGTTATTATTTTTTAATAAAACCGCCCCTTCTTGTTCAACTTGGCGGCATATTTTTTGGCTCTTCAATTGTGCTTCTTCAAGATTTTTAAGTGGAGAAGAAAAGAATTTTCCATGAGCAAATGACGTATCATCATTATCGTTATATATCTGATCCACTATATTGCTTTGTTCGAAAGCTCTAATTGTACTTGTAGATAATATTGCTAACAATGCCACAAAAAATATATCTAATACAATATAAAATAACTTTTTATAATTTATCTTCTTTTTCATAATTTACTCCACTATTTCTATTTCAATTTCTTGAAGTATTTCATATCCATTATCAGCAAGGTAGCAAAGTTTATATCTTCCTTTTATTAATTCCACCGATCTTTCTGAATTAGGATTTTTACCAACGATATTAATAACACTTTCAGTTACCTCAGGGTAGTAATAATATAATGAACCAATCTTTCCAACTGTGTCATTATATCGATATAAAGCAATCCAATCTTTTGAATGTCCTTCTCTTTGTTTGGACTTTATAAATATTCCTTCCGTTGATTTAAAATAATCTTGTTCTAAAGACATATAAGAAATATCTTCTTTGCTTATTACACTTAAAGTTACGCTAATAAGTGCGTTAAAGCCATCATCTGCTAAATAACATATTTTATATTTACCTTTAGCTAATATCTTAATATCACTATTTTTACCAATTATATTTATAGATTTTTCACTTTCTTCACTTGGATAAAAACTAAATATTGGATTATCTTTTCCTAATATTGCATTGTAATCAAATAAAGCAATACGATCACGAGGATGATCTTCTCTATCAATAAATTCTACAATTATATCTTCGCCTTCTAGATAATTTTTTTTAACTAATTTTAAAGAACAAGCAGAACTAACATCATGATGAATATCGGGCTTAAATTCTTTTATTAATTTTGAAGATTTAAAACTTAAATAATCAATATTTCCAATGGAAGAATATGTAGATACTTGATTATTTGAGGATGCAATGCAGTTAAAACTAATAACGTTTTGTCCTTTGTTCAAATTACATTCGAAATTTACATCCACCATGGCATAATAATTATAAGCTTTTTTTTCTTCACTAGGCACTTTTATTACTGTTTTATCAAATATAACTTCTTGATCATTGATAGTCACAAAATAAATGTCACTAAAACTAAAATCCACTGGATAAGGTGCGTCTTTTTTCCATTGCAATGGATGACTAATACGCAAAGTGAATTTTTGTTTTAAGATTTCCTCACTTGTCTCTAATCCAAAAGATATTTCGCTACCTTTTTGAATGTAGCCTACAGATTTACTATTGCTAATTTCTTTTTCCGTGTCAGAATAATCTACCGATTTGCAATTATAAAGATAAGCATTTTCTGCTTCAAAAATATAATTACTTCTTTCATCTTTCTTATTACAAGATAGTAATGCTAAGCATAAAGTCATAAACAACATAATTTTTTTACATTTGTTCATAATATTATCCTCTCAACTCAATTTTTAACATAAGGAATTAATATGTTAATAATAAATAGTTTTCCACTATTTTTAATAAACAAATCACCATGGTAGTTTTCTACAATGGTCTTGATACTAACTAAACCAAAGCCATGATAATCTTTATTTTGTTTTGTAGTTTTTGGTAACCCATTATCATAACTTAATTCCCCATCAAAATAGTTTTCAATGTGTATTACAAGATTATCACCAAATGTATTAACATTTAATCTTATAAATCTTTTATCTTCTTCAACATTAAGTAAATATTCGATTGCGTTATCTAAAGCATTGCCAAATAAAGAATATATATCATAATCTTGCATAAACGAAAGCGATTCACCATTAACAATGTATGTTAAAGATATCTTGCTTTCGTTACAAAATAATGACTTCTCCGATAGCAAAACATCTAAAGCGTCATTGCCTGTTTTAACTATTGAATCATAAATCATAACGCTTTTTTCGATTTCTTTTAAAGCCTTAGGATTAACTTTGTTTTCCGCTAAAACATGAATTTGATGTTTTAAGTCATGACATTTTATGTTAATTAATTTTATATTTTCTTTAGCTAAGTCATAGTGTTCCCGATCTTCTTTCCATAAGTGTTGCACTATTTCTAATTCTTTTTTAGTTTTCTTAACTTCTTTTAATTTAAATTGAACTACTAAAACTAATAAACAGCTTATTATGCTATAAATAAAAGTAACAATTAAGCTAATTTGATTTGTTTTAGCATCATACTTATAAATCATTATCGAATTTAATACAATTGCGGAGATAAACATAAAAACAACTAATAAAAACAACCAAGTATTAGTTACATAAAACTCTTCATCTTTTTTTAGATTTTTCTTAAACATTAAATATAATCCTAAATAAGTAAAAATATAAAAATCAACATAGATAGCAAAAGTAAAAACTTCAAAATTAACAGTCGCCCCACTGCCATAAATATTTAAAGAATTTCCACCATCAAATAAAGTAGCCACCATAAATGTTTGATATAAAGAATAGGCGATATGTTGCATAGAGTATCCTGCAAGTCCAGAAAAAACAATGTTAATAAATGATTCTTTAAAACAAAACCCTAAAGCACATATTGAAATAGCAGCTAAAAGAATAAATAAAAAGGAAATGTATAAAGCATCATAGCTAATTATCGGAACAGCAAAAGAAAGCAAAATCGAAACAATAGATGCTGTTATTACTCTTAAAGAAAAATGATTTCTTCTTTTCATTTTCCATGAAAACAAAAATTCAGCAACTAGAAGTTCAACCATGAACTGCGCTTTATAGAAAAACAAAGCATTTATTTCATACATTAGTTTCCATCTCCCGAGATATATTCAACAAGTAATTGAGCAAAAGATTTACGATAATTTCTTGTCAAATATAATGTCGTGTGTTTTTCATCATTAATAGTAACTGCATCACCATTAAGAGCTAAAACTCTTCTTAGATTAATTAAGCAAGAATAACCTCCCGATGCAAATCCGTTTTTAATGTAGTCATCTTTTATTGATGATAAACTTCCCCACACATTATAATCGCCAGAATCAGTATGATATACTAATTGGTGGTTATTTACTTCAATATAAGTAATAGATTTTATATCAAGCTTAAATATATTTCCTTGCGAATTGATAACTACATCACTATTTTTTTCATAATTTGCTTTAGTGATTGCTCTTTTTAGCATAGTGGAGAAAGAATAATAATTAATTGGTTTAACAACAAAATCAAAAGCACTAACGGAATAGCCATTAATTGCATATTGATTTAAATTAGTTATAAATATCAACACTACATTTTTGTCTTTTTTTCTTAACTCAACACTAGCGTCAAAGCCGTTTAAAACAGGCATATCAATATCCATAAAAATAATGTCACAATCGGACTTATACTTTTCAATAAAAATATTGCCGTTATCATAGTATTTTAATACAATTTGTTCATTATTTTCTTTTTTGTATTGATCAATAAAAGCAGTAATTTTTTCTTTGTCTTCTTTTTGATCTTCCACAATACCTATTGTAACCATTTTTTCACCACTTTTTGTCTTTTTAATATATTTTATATATTAAATATATCATATTTGCATAAATTGTAAAATAACAAATGCAAATAAACCAGTGTCATTATTTAACAAACGTATTATTTACTATATTTTTTGTTTATTGTATAATGCAAATAAAGTAAGGAGTAATAATTAAATGGACCAATCAAAAAGGATTGAATACATTGACACGGCAAAATTTATCGGCATAATGCTTGTGATTTTTGCTCATTGTTTAGAGGGCGGGCCAATAGTTCCTTATATTTATTCATTTCATTTACCATTATTTTTTGTTATTAATGGATTAACTTTTAGACTAAGAGAGAATGATACTTTTGGAAACTTTCTTGTAAGAAAAATAAAAGGATATATCATTCCTATGTTATTTTTAGGTGCGTTTTGCATACTTTTTAATTCTATATTTTCTAAAACTCCTTTTACTTTTACCTATTTTATGGATAATTTTGTTAAACTCACAATTCAAAGAAGAGTATTTGCTTTATGGTTTGTTGGAGCTTTATTTTGCAGTGATTTATTATTCTATTTTGTTTTAAAAGTAAGCAAACAAAAATTATTACTTACTATTATCACATCAATAATTTTTTTAGGAATTGCTATTATTTTTAATATTGTTTATCCAAAAAGTTTACCTTGGAATTTTGATGTAAGTTTATTTGGAGTATTCTTTGTTAGTCTAGGATATATTTTTAGAAGAAAAGAGTTAGAAAATGTATATAATTTTTGCATTAAAAAGCGTTTATATAGTTTATTAATTGGATGTCTATCACTAACTATTGGTTTGTTATTAGAATATATAAACTATAAGAATTTTAACTTGCACTTAGAGATGTGGGGGCTTCAATATCAAAAATATTATCTAGTTATTCCATCAGCAATATTTGGATCATTTGGTATTATTTTAATTTCTAACGCTATTACAAATAAGGTGTTTGGTGAATTAGGTAAAACAACTTTAATACTCCTTGCCTTTCACCAAACTTTATCAATGCCGTTATTTAAGAATGATCTTTTTCCAGAATGGTATAGTTATATAAATTCATTACCAAAATCAAATATTAATCGTCCGCTATTTGCCTTAGTGGAAACATTATTTTCTTTAGTCATGCTTCTTCCAATACATTATTTAATTATTTATTCGCCTTTATCAATTTTTCTTAATCAAAAAATCAAACCTTTTTGGAATAAGCTTATAAGCAAAATTTTCAAGAAAGATAAAAACTTAGAAAACCTATAAAGCAATTTTTCTATTTAATACTTAAATAGAGATACAAAAAGTGCTATACTTAATTAGGTGATTAATTATGGCATACAAAGCACTTTATCGAACATATCGTCCTTCTACTTTTGAAGAAGTTGCAGGGCAAAAACATATTGTAAAAACATTAAAAAATGCACTAGCAACAAACAAAATTGCTCATGCTTATCTTTTCTGTGGCCCTAGAGGGACAGGAAAAACAAGTATGGCCAAATTATTAGCTAAAGCTTTAAATTGCGAAGAAGGCTTAGGTCACCAATGCAACCATTGTTCAAACTGCTTAGCTGTTAGTGATGGATCACATCCAGATGTTATTGAAATTGATGCCGCTAGTAACAATGGCGTTGATGAAGTACGTGACTTAATTGAAAAAGTTAAATACTCACCAATTAAAGGTCGATGCAAAGTTTATATTATTGATGAAGTTCATATGATGACTTCTGGCGCTTTTAATGCTTTACTAAAAACATTAGAGGAGCCACCAGCTCATGTCGTATTTATTTTAGCCACTACTGAAGCACATAAAGTACTTCCTACTATTGTATCAAGATGCCAAAGATATGATTTTTCTAAAGTAGATGATGAAGATATTATTAAACGTCTAAAAGAAATTTTTGCCAAAGAAAACATCTCCTATGAAGAAGATGCTTTAAAAAGCATTACTACTCTTGCTGATGGGGGAGTTCGTGATGCTTTATCTATTGCTGATCAAGTTATTGCCTATAGTGGTTCTAACATTTCGGAAAAAGATGTCGAAGATCTATTTGGATTAGCCAGTATTGAAGAAAAAGTTGATTTCTTAAATAACATCAATGAACAAAACACCAAATATGTTCTAGAAAAAATGAACAAATTTATTGAAGCTGGCGTTGATATCAAACGTTTAACTACAGATATGCTTGATATTTTAAAAGATGTCATTATTTATAAAAACACTGCTGATGTTTCATTATTAGTTAAATTAAAAGAAAATCAAGTGAAAGATTTTTCTAATAAAATAGCAAACAAAAAAGTTCTTGAAATGATAAATATTTTATTAGATGCTCAAAGCAATTATAAATTTGTTAATAACATTAGAACATTATTTGAAATCACTTTATTAAAATTACTTAATATTTCTTCTACTACCGATGTTAATAATGAACCAATTAAAAACACTAATGAAAACCCACTAAATAACACTTCAAAAGAAACAAAAGTCGAAGAAAAACAAGTGCAAACTAATATTAATAGCGTTCCTACACAACCTGTTGCTAAACAAAATGAAACAAATATAAAAATATTAGATGACAATAATAGTTTAAACCAAATCCAAGTTGCCACTATGGGAGAAAGAAACCAATTAACACAAGATGATTTAATTAAAATTATGGTAACTGGCAATAAAGAAATGAAAATGGCTTTAATATCCAAATGGAAAAGTTTAGAGGATTATAAATTGCATCCAACACTAGGAAAATTTGCTACACTTCTTCTAAATGGTAAACCATATGTGATGA
>CAKPAV010000076.1 GCA_934133115.1 uncultured Bacilli bacterium | reverse complement strand
TTTTTTTGTCTTATGCTACAGGATAATAGCCTAATGTAAGCATTAATCCGTAATAATAAAGGGCTAAATAATCTCCAGAGAATATTGGATCACTTGTATTAGTTGTTGGAATAATATTATTTGTATAATCAAGCAATTGTGTTCCGTTACTATATGCAAATCCACCTGTTGAACTTTGGAAAATAGGAGCTTCATTACTTGCTTTTTTAATAGTAGAATAGAATGCCCCAAATGCTTCTGGTGTAGATTTGCCAAAATCAAATATTGCTGAGTTATCAATTTTAATACTACCTTCACATGCTCCCATTAAATTACGAGAATTTTTATTAACACAAATAAAGTTAAAGAATTGAACATCCTCATTATTTATTTTTCTTGTCTTAACAAACGATCTACCATATTGTGCAAATAAAGATGATAAGGCCTTAACTCCAGGAACTAATGCTGTAGCGCCCACTAATTGGAACCATCCTTCTTCACCAGATACCCAGTTTTCTAATCTTGAATTTTCAATTACTGCATGGGCAATATTTTCAGTTGCTCCTGAACTATAAAATACGTGGTCTTGAATAATAATAGGCCCACCTGTGCCTTCCATATCAGAATTCTTAATAGTTACATTCCCACCATAATTATAAATAAAACTATTAAAGTTATCACGTGCATAACATTTATTAATTACATAATCTGAATCAACGTATTCTATAAAATAAGTAATAAACCAACTATTAGAAACATTATTTTCTGCAAGAGCTTTTACTGAATGATTTTTGTGTAAGATAATTCCACCGCCAAGGGCTAAATCCTCTTTTCTTTGAGAGTTACCAATTAAATTAAGATCACGCATTACGAAAGATTCACCAGTCACTCCATCTTTCTTTTCTGTTCTAAATAAAGTAGAGTGAGAAATAACTTGGCTCACATTTGTAACTGAGCCATCATAATCAAGTTCTTGCTTAACAAGGCTAATCTTAGATGCATTAAGAGTAAAGTAATTACCATATAATCCTAGTTTTTCATCGTTGTTAGAAAAGGTATGATAATAAATGTTAGAATAGTCACGTAACGTACCTTCTAATTGAGCTTTATAATCTTTATCTCCTTCATGATAGAAGAATTCTTTTGGTAAATCGTTATCTGTAATTTCAATATCACATTGTAAAATAAATGCATTTTTTTCATTAGTGTCTGTTAATTTATTAGCTACTTTAAAATCTTCCCAAGCTTTAATAACACTAATACCTGTCGATTCTTCATATTCACTATTACAATCTCTATCTTTATTAAAGTAAGCAAATTCCTTAGGATTATAGACATTAAAGCCATCGCTAACTTCAATTTCAAATTCTTTTGTAAATTTGCTGGCTTTTGATTTTTCTATACCACTAGGAGCAACAGCAATTTTAAATTTCTTTCCCACTGCAGCATCGTTGAAATTAACTTCACAATTAACATTGTCTAAAGAATCAAAATAAGTAGATGCGTCTATAACTTTTTCATATACATCATTTTTATTTTCATATAACTCAATATCAAATGTAATATTATTTACCTCTACTGGTAAATCATTTTCGTCAACAAACTTAACAATTGGTTTAAATTTAAAATTATTATCATCACCAACGATCATGTTTTTAGTTTTATCCATGAATTTGTTACTAGAAGAACTTTTATTATTTAAGAACTTCGTAATGTTAGAATTCAATTCAACACTTTCAACATAAACTTTATTAATTGTCGAATTAGATGTTGATGGAGTTACCGAAATTGATGGTTTAGAAGAACTAGATGTTGAATCACTTGGTTTGTTACTTGTAGAAGTTGAATTATCATTATTACAACTAGTCATACCTATAGCCATACCAACCAGCATAACCGCTATCAAAGTTTTATTTTTCATTTTATTTACCTCTCTTTTTATTTAAATTTAACTTTTAACCATATTAATTTTTCTTTTCCACTTCCTCCATCTGTAGGAGAAACGTGAATGTCAATAGAGCCTTCTTCTTTAAATGTTAAAAAAGCAATATTGCTATCTTCATTTGTTTGTAATGTTACATTTTCGTTTTCATTAATATAATATCTAACGTGATCGTTGGTAGCATTACTAGGTATTACATTACTATGAACCTCAAACTTTACATTTGGTTCACAATCATATGCAACATAATAATAGTCATAGTGCCATCCTTGATAATTAAAATCAACCTGTTTAGGTTCCATGCCACGAATAGAGCATTCAATATCCGTAACATAAATTGTCTCATCATAAATATGTAGCTTAATACCAACGACACCAACTACAACAACAGATATAATATAAACTAAACCAATTAATAAAACAACAGACTTTTTCATTTCAATCACTACCTTTCATAATAATAAGCTTTTACTTTTAATAAAAACATTGTTAATGAACTAGCAAAAATAGCAATTGAAATAAGGAGAATCTTTATTGTTGCTAAAAGGAACGAGCCTGTTTCGGCATTCGATTCATTAAATAATGCATATGATACTAATGCAATAGCAAAAGATAGCACAAATGCCATAATAGTTGATTTATTTTCATTGGGATTAGATATTTCTTCTCCTACTGTAGCATATTGTTCATTTTGAGGATTCATAATATCCAAAGTTGCACTATAAAAAATATGTCCATATTGAATTAAGAGTATAGCAATTGAAAGCATTATACCTAGCCAAACATTCAAATGTGAAAAACTGGTAAAAACTGCTACAGATATTACAATGGATGGAATAGAGAATATTAAATTAAATAATAATTTGGAAATTAATGGAGTAAAAGGATTTATTGGCTTAGTCTTTTTAATATAACCCGCACGTCCTTCTTTGCTATATAAAGTTGCTATCATACTATTACTAGCAAGTAAAGGTAATAATATGAGTAAAATATTAAAAGCATATGTCATAATTACACCACTAAGTTTTGTACTCATAGCAGCAAATAAATTATTCAATAATAAAATTAAAACAGGAATAATTATATATATTGCAATATAATTGCCGGAAAATTCTACTGTACGGAAATTAATACGAAATTCTTTATTAACAAAAGAAATAAATGGCTTATGCACTTTGTTTTCAATTTCTTTATCAATTAAATTTTTATCAAATTCAAATGATTTAGTTAACATATTAAAGAAAATTGGCTTAATAATTAAATAAGCTAAAGCTATTAAAATAGTAATGGCCGCAATTAAGATGAAAAATGACAAAAATGAAGTACCATCTAAATGATATTTCAAACTGCCTAAGCGATAAGTGCCGGTAATAATATAAACTAGATAGCATAAAGGTTTAGTATAATTTTTAAAACTAATCAAAAATTTATGAATGGCTTCTCGAATTGGTTGCCAATTATTAATCAAATTAATGTTTTCTGGAATTAAATTAATTAAATATACAACGCCATAAATACATAAGCCAACTAAAATCAATAAAACAATTGCCTCGACAACAGAATATTTTTTAAAAAATCGATTTATATAAAGTGCTGGAATTGATAAAAACGAAGCAATTAAAATTGGTAATAAAATTATAAACAACATCGGAATCCACATCCAAAAGAATGGGGCAATAGAAATTATAGAGTTATTAAATGCTGTTATTAAAAATGCTAATGTGACAGGTGCAAGTAAATCTAAACTTTTTCTTAATTCATAAAAATAATAAACAATTAATTTAGAAAAAAATAAAGTTCCACCAGAAACAGGAAATGTTGTTAACACTTTATTATCATCCGCTAAATACAAACTTTTCAACAAGCCAAATGTGCAAGATATAATTGAAAAAACAAACATTATAACAAAGAAAACAATCATAACATCTATTATTTCAGAATAAGCAAAAACATTTAAAAACTGAACCAAAAATAATATTCCCGCACTAAAAATAGTTGTAACTAAAAACTTCACAATGTTTAATACTATTGCTTGAATACGTTTTTTCTTGTCTTTCCACCAACTGAAATCCAGTTTGTCTCTTATTTGCATTAAAACTAGGGCTTTTAATTTTTTCATTTTACTTTTCCTCTAGTTTCTCACCAATTGTTTCAAGATAAAACTCTTCAAGTGATTTTCCACTTTGTTCAATTTCATCTACTGTTTTGACACATAAAATTTTACCTTTTTTAATTATTGCTATTCTTTGACATAATTTTTCAACAATATCAATAATATGCGAACTAAAGAAAACGATGTTTCCTTCCGCAGCATGTTGCTTCATGCATTCTTTAACTTGGAAAATGCTTGTTGGATCTAGTCCAGTTAAAGGTTCATCAAGAATCCAAACTTTAGGGTTATGGACTAAAGCAGCCATAATAGTAATCTTTTGTTTCATACCATGTGAATATGTTTTAATTTTATTATCAATGGAACTTTCTAATTGGAATAGCTTAATGTATTTATTTAATCTTTCATCGCGGTCTTCTTTTGATACTTCATAAATATCCGCTATATAGTTTAGATATTCCCTACCAGTTAATTTTTCATATAATGCATAATGATCTGGTACGAAACCAATTAAACTTTTAGCTTGAACAGGTTGTTTAGCACAGTCAAATCCGCATATTTCAATATTTCCTTCAGTAATAGGTTGAATACCAACAGTACTTTTAATAATAGTGGATTTCCCAGCACCATTAGGTCCTAAGAATCCAAATATTTCTCCACCATAAACTTCAAGATTAGCATCCCTAACAGCATATACTTTACTTGAAGCATACTTTTTAGAAAAATGTTTTAACTCGAATTTTACTCCAGCATCTTTATCCATAGGTTCATCTAAACTCCTTCCGTTAAGCGCAGATTTAAGCGCTAATTGATCAACTTTAATTGCTTTTAATTTTGTCATTAATTCATAATGCGAATCAGCAATATTAAATCCTAATTCATATACAAACCAAACAGCTATACCTAATAACACATACACAATGAAGAATGCTAATTGATATGGCGGGTGGAATGTTAAAGTATATTTTCCTACTTGAAGCGAAGCAGTTATATCAAATAAATTTTCTGCCCAAGTTCCTAATTTATCAGCAACAAAATCAGAATTAATAAAGAAGTAATCTACTTTGTGTCCCATTGCGGAAAACAAGACATTCATAAATAAGGCAATTACGAAATACCCAAAGAACCAGGCCATTGAATAATAAAATTGTTTTAATTTTGGTCTTTGGAATTGTTTTAAAGCGACACATAATAAAGGCATTCCAAATGCTATTGCGTGATTATACCAGAATTGAAATATTCTTGGGTCCATAGCATTTAATACGTGTGAGTAATTTGGCATTAACATTGCAATTAATGCGCCTAACACATTAATAAAATATGTGAAATAAAATAATCTTTTTGGTTTAAAAATTAAGCATATTGGCATTAAAAACATTGCAGTATTACACAAATGGAATGGCCAAGCCCATGGTTCTAATAATGAATCATACTTATAAAAAGCCATAAATCCAATTAATGTCCCTAATGATACAATATTAAGTGCGAAATGAATAACATCTTTATGCTTGTTTCTAAGTCCAAAGTACATTCCAAATGGAAAAATTAGGACTGTTACATACAAAACTAAACGATGTGTAAAGTTAATGTCTAAGATGTGAATTAAAGAACTTACCTCACCAAACACGCTGCGCATAAAATATGGTGGTAATGTAGCAATATTAATCAGTAAAAATGAAAATATTATTGTTATAATATCTTTCTTAGTCACTTTTCTTAATGAATCATATCTATTATATTTCATTTCTTCAACTAGTTCTCTTTCGAAAACATTAATTAAAATATGTTTATTAATTTCTCCATCATTCGCATTGATAGTAATAACGGCTTTACCTCTTTTATTAGCTTTTATTTTCATATCCCCATCATTTTTTTCTTCAAAACTAATAATATCTGGATTTCCGCTTGTGCAAACAAGGCTTTTAAGTTCAAAATTTCTTGGTAAAAATCTTGATTTAACACTTAAATTAGAGCCAAGTGCTAAAAGTGTTGGATCTTTTTCTTTTAGTCCACGAGCAAAAGCATTTTTAAACCAATAATAAATAGATAACGCTAATCCAAGACCAATTTCAATTGGATAAAGAATAGATAATAACGATACTTTTCCTAATTCATTATAAAAGCCAAATCCTTGTGACATAAAAATGATTTGTTCCATAAAGCAACCACATAAAACAAAAATTGGTAAAGCCACAAACTTAACCAAATATTTCATTGTTCTAAAATGATAAAAAGGACGCATTGTTACAAGCAAAATTGCGGTTATTTCAAACCAAATAAGGAAATCCGCTATCACGCCTAGCACGGGGTTAATTGGAAAATTTATAGTTCCTGTAATATTAGTAAACTTGCTTGTATCACCAAATATTTGTACATCTTTAAAGCACATAAAGCGTACGATAAAAATCACTATTAACAAACCAGTTAATATCTTACCGACTATTAAGTTTTGCTTATTTGGAAACAAGAAATGCACAAGCAATGCTATTCCACCAAACACTATCAAACTAATTGCAACTAATAAATAAGACATAGTTACCTCCATAAAATAGACTTATAGTCTATTGCTTGAAGTCCTAATTATTCTAACATAATTTATTTTTTAGTCAACAAAGCATAAATTAGCAATATGTCAAGTTAAAGAAATTGTCTATAAAAGTTTAAAAAAGCACACGAGTATTTTTGATTCTTATTAGCAGTTAATAAGAACCATCTACCTAAATCGTGTGCTTAACAATGATTATTTTTAAGCTTTAACTATTCTTAAAATAGGAATAGACCAAGATGGACTTGCATTAACACACATTAATGTGTATTTTACACCATTAAGTTCAATAATTTTATCTTCCATATTATTGCCATTAACATCTCCATTATTATTACCATAATTGCTTCCATTGACTTTTAGATGCGGGAAAAAATCCTTAACCTCAGATGTGGCCTCTATTAAATTTGTTACATCAATCTTAATAGTATATAAATCGTAATTATCATCATAGATTTCTTTCGTTACTGATTGACGTGATTTATCGGCAAAATCAATATAAATAATATCTGTTGATGCTTCAAATCCAAAACCTTTATATTTAAGAATATAATACACATGTTCATTTTCTAAAGTAAGATCAAACTCAACTTTTCCTTTAGCATATTCTAAGAATTTATCATTAACTTCTAATGTTCTAATTCCCCAAACTGCACCTACTGTGTAGACTTTTCTCTCTAATACAGCATTGTTTTGTAATACTTTTATAGAAGATGAAACATTAGCACTATCTTTGTGATTGAAATAAACCTTACCGCCATCACCAGCACCAGTTAATATTTCAGCATTTGTAACATTAATTTTTACTTCAAATGTATGATTATTTTCATCAATAGAAACTGTTTGCTTGCCATCATCAAGATTTTTAGATGCACCTTGTGCTCTTAAATCAAATGCTGGGAAAGTA
>CAKPAV010000075.1 GCA_934133115.1 uncultured Bacilli bacterium | reverse complement strand
AAACCAAATACTAAAGCCTGGAACAACTAAAGTAAATGTCGCATTAATGAAAAATTGAATTAAAATAACTACTACCATTACAATATTAAATAAGCCTGTTTTCTTAGTTGCAACATTTGCTTCAAAGAAATCATAACTTTCTGCACTTCTTTTAATGGATTCGTTAAATCTCTTGTTACAATTTTGATATTCAATTGCGTTCTTTTCTTTTTTGTTGAAGTTATCCAACTCATCTAAACTCAATTCTTGACCATTACCAACAATATTGAAGAACCAATTAATTAATTCTTGTTCGTGTGGCATTAAATCTGAAGTCGACATTTCACTATTTAATGTCATTTTATAATTTGGTTTATCATCTAGTAAAGATGCACCATTATTATCAAGAATAATATATTTTCTTCTAATTAAGTCTAGCAATGTGGCTGTGACATCATTTTTGTCTGGATCTTTAAAGCGATACAAATATCCCATAACTGCTGGGCCATAATCATTTGGTAATTCACGATAATATTCATTAAAGAACTCTGGAGTATACTCTTTATCGTATTTATTATATAAATGAACAAATGTGAAAATAGTAAAGCCTATTGATGATACAAATATGATAATTGACACAACATTAACAATATTTGCCATTCTTGTTTCGTTAGGAATTGTTACTTCTTCATATTTAATAGCATTTTCTAAATGCGCTAACTTAGAAACATTATAATATTCATTAGTAAATAAAGACTTATCAAACATTGTATTAGGCATCATGATTCTAGCTTCAATTTCTTCATTCTTTTTTAACTCTTCACTAGTTAATATTACTGTATATGGATCTGTTTCGCCAGTTTCTTGATTAACAACACGAGGATATGTAACCTTACCATCTGTACCATGTCCATAAACATAAACATCTTTACTTTCTAAATCATTTTTTAAAGTTGAAGGCAAATGAATTGTACAAGTGACATTTTTAGTGGACATTTCATTACTAGAAACAAATTTAGCATTAATTTCAGCAATATCACTATAATACATTACTGCGCCTTTATAACCATATGTATATTCAATAGTGCAATTAGGTCCTAAACCACTTGCACGATATATGTATATTCTTTCTGCATTTTGATAATCACTAGTTACAATATGTGAAGGATCATCTTCCCAAGTATGCGTCTTACCATCTTTAAATGAATAAGAAATTAAATCGCCACGTCTATAATCATCGCCATAGTTGTTATTATCCGTGCTCATAACTTCTTTGCCATTATGATCTAACACTCTAACACTTGCAACACTTTCATCAAATTTTGGCTTTTGATGTTGAGAAATTCCTGATTCACTTACATTATCCGCAACTGGATTACTAGAATCTGCTGAATAAACGATATCTTTATTTATTTCATGCCACCTAGTAGTAAGTTGCATTTTTTCAGTGATTTTCATAGAACCATCTTCACTAATCCATACTTCAACATCATTTTGTGTTGTTTTACAATCACTTGGTGATATTCCGTAACTATTAGAAACAAATAAAAAATAGGCTACAGGAATAATAATACACACTAACATTGCTATTATCCCAATAAGATTTTTCTTTAAAAAATACTTCATGCATTTCTCCCCTTAATAAGTATGCAAGCACATAAATAATTATGCAATACTCGCTTATATATTAACTTATTAATAGTTAATATAGCAATAATTTTAAACAAAACTTTAGTTTTTTAGTTTTTAAATTGATTTAGTTTTTCATCATAATGATAATTAATTGTGCCTAAAAGACTATTAATTTCTTCTTTGTCTTCACCTAAATCATCGCATAATTCATCTAAAGAACTATAAAAATCTCTTAGTTTAGTATTAATTACACTCAATAAAACATAAGCATTACTTGGTAAACTTTGCATATTATCACCTAATTTCGAAATAATTATATAACAATATATTGTTATTTGTACATAAATAAAGTAAAGAAAAACATAGACCTAATTTAATAAGCCTATGTTTTAAAATTTTAAAATGATAATGTAGATTCAAAATCAAAATTAATAGTATCTAATTGAAATGTTGATTGTGATTTTGCTCCAGCATAATCATTCTCATAATAATAATTTCTTCCATTATGAGGTAACGCTAAGCCTTGAATACGAATAATATTCTCTCCTTCATTAAGCTGAACATTACGTAATTTAACATATACCCAGTTCCCCATTGCGTAACCGTAATCTCCATATCCACTTGGTGCAATCATAACTTGATTATCATTAATTTCAATTTCATTACCATTAATAAATACTTTTGCAGTTTTATTAAAAATCATATCATCAGTAATAAATTGTGTATATGATGAATCAGTTTTTGAACAACCTGTTGCTACTTTTAAAGCAATAAGTCCATTGCTATTAGCGCTAGAATTTACTTTTACTTCTACATAATCAGATTCATTTTTAAATCCTGTTACATAATTTCCATCAGTAGACACTTTTGCTAATTTTTCTACATTTTTAGCGCCACCAGTATAATCGTTAGGATAATCACTTAAATTGCCATGTAAATCTTTTTTACTAACATTATAAGTGGTAACTGATTTAGTAATTTCTTCTCCACATGAACATATACCAATCATGGCATACATTGAATCTTTTGTTTCATCAATAACATGGACATGTTTACTTACATTATCAGCATCATATAAACTGATTGTATCAAGAATTGGTGTAGATTGTGTTCCATTCACGCCAGCATCATGATATAAAGGTGTTGTAGTATTTTCAACATAAGGACATTTAGACATAATTCTTATATAATTAACACCTTTTTGGAGTTTAATATTATCTAACAAAATATAAGTCCAATTACCCATAGCAAGATAGTACTCTTTGTTTTCTGTACCTAATAATACTTGAGTGTCATCAATATTAATGCTTTCATCATTGATAAATACATCAAATACTTTATTAAATTGCATATTACCAGTAATCCAATTTTGTCCTGAACCTAATTGCGTAATATATCCTGTTGCCGCTTTTATAACAAGTTTAGCTGTTAATTCTTCTTTTGCTTCAAAAGAATTAATAACTCCTGCTCCACCATAGTTATAATTAACATATTCTCCACCAGCAGAATTTGCACCTAATTTAGTTACATTTACACTACCAGTTTTACCACTCATAATATTTTTATAACGATTTTGTGGAGGATTATTGTTTGTACCTATTAAGTCATTACTTACAAAATCATAATAATAATTCGGAGTGACTTCTTCACTATAATCGCAGCGTGTACATACCTTATTAGCGGTTTGCACACCAGGAACGCTTTCTTTTATATCTTCATAAGCAAATATGTGATGTTTTGGCAAAGTAATATCTTTTAATTCTTCTAAACCAAACTCATCAGCAAAATACTTATTACAAATTGAACAATAATAATATTCGACATTACCATCTAAATCACATGTCGGTTCAACACGTTCAACATGTTTTGACATATTATGTGTTTCGCCTTTACTAACTTCAATTGCTAATGTACAAGTTTTTGTTCCAGCTGTAAAAGTAATTGTTTTATCATCTAATGACAATCTTTCTTTTGGTGAATAATCAAAATTTTCAATTATTTCCGAGGTGCCATCAACAAAGTTACCTTTTAACACAACACCCGTTGGATCAAAATATTCATGCTCTAAATATGATGTTTTAGTTGGATTTTGCGCGATTTCTATTGAAGCATATACTTTTGTTACAGAAATCGGAACATAAACAAATTTACGATTATATGTTACTTTAATTTGCTTATGTGATTCACGTAATGATGAACTAGGCGAACATCTAAATCCTTTTGTTATCGTTTTTTCTTCACCATTTTCAAACGTTGCCTTTAATTCTAATCCTTTTGAATCAAATTTTTCACCAACAACATAATTTAATTTATCAGGCATTTTAGATATTTCTAAGCTTGTTGGTATTTTAACATTAATATCAATATCTAATACTACTGATTTATTCATATAGCGAATAACAATTTCTTCATCATCTTCTGTTAATTCATCCGTTGGTGTATATGTATATCCACTTGTTACTTTAGCGGTGCTTCCATTTTCATATTTAACCCCTAATACTAAGCCCGTTGGATCAAATAATTCACCAGTATAATATTCTAGTTTTGTTGGATTTTCTAATACTTGTAGTCTTGTAACTTTTTGATTATTAGATTTATTACAAGATATTAATCCTAGAGATAAGAATGATACAAAGACCGCCACTAAGGCTGTTGATACTTTTTTCATTATTTTTCCCCCTTAGATTTAGAAGATTTACTTTCATACTTAGTTAATTTATCTTGCAATAATTTTATTTGTAATTCTAATTCTTGATTAGTTTGTAATAAATTATCTATTTCTTCTCTTAATTTCTTTTTGGAAATATACTTTTTCTTTTCGTGACTTTCTTCTACAACTTCTTCTTCCACTAATTGTTTCTTTTTCATCAAGAAGAATGTCCAAACACCTAAGCCACCAACAACTACTAAATCAATACCTACTAAAAGTGGAATCCACCACGGGAATACAGCTTCTACAACAGAAATTTTATCAATATTAGTTTTAATAATATCATTTGAACTATCGTGAGTAGCGGATTGATAATAAGTATTACAAAAACTAAACATAATATTTTTACACGCTTTTCGCGCTTGAGAAATAAATGTTGGATTAGAACTATTACCACCAAATGTTTCGCCTTTTGTTCCCATACCAGTTAAGAATATATCTTGTCCTGCATAAACACCTTGTTTCATTTTCATATAGCCACTTCCAGCATAATAATCTGTAACAGTCGCACCTCTAAATCCCCATTCATTACGAAGAATTTGAGTAGTTAAAGCATAGTTTCCACCAGCCCAAACTGCACCAACACGATTAAATGAAGTCATAATACCAGTTGCTTTTCCTACTTTAACAGCATACTCAAATGGTTTTAAATATATTTCACGTAATGATTGTTCAGTTAACCAAGTGTATTTTTCACTTCTTCCTGCTTCGGAATCATTAACAGCAAAATGTTTTACATATGGATAAACGCCATTGGCAATACAACCTCTTGTTACTTCCGCAACTGATTTGCCAGAGAATAATGGGTCTTCAGAAATATATTCACTATTTCTTCCTGCAAATGGGTTTCTTGGCATATTACAAGTTGGAGCATACCAACCATCAACACCAGTATTTTTTGCTTCAGCAGCAAGTGCTAAACCAAATGAATATTCGATTATACTATTCCACGTACAACCTCTTGTTGTATCAGATGGGAAATAAGTCCATCCACTACGGTCAATATCATGAGCAGGATCACTAGTATTATTTTCTTGAATCGAACGATTTAAGCCATTTGATCCATCATTATCAATCATGTATTTTTTACCAACAGATGTGGCATGATATGTACGATACCCACCTAATTGAATCATATTTTCCATTTCAGAAACGCTCAATTGATTTAATAATTCATCCCATTTAGCGTTATCGTAGTCTTTACCTAATTCCATAACTAATTCTTTATTAACTACGATATTTTTATTCATTTTTAACTCTTCTTCACTTGCAGCACTGCCATCTGCATGAGTATACAATAAATATTTGCCAGCTTTTCCATCGCCAGTTTTAGGCATAGTTGTAACTTCTTCAACTTGTGCCACATAGTTACTAGCAGCGCTAACCTTTGCTCCACTGCTAACATTTTTAGCTGTTACTTTTGGAAAAGTATTAACGAAATCCGCACGTGTTAAATATGTGGGTTTTTCTCCATCAAAGTCACTTCCATCAATGGCACAACCAGCATATGCATTTTCACCAGTAAATAAATTTTCTACTTTTGTGCCACTAACAGGATCATTTTCAAATTGAATTGTCTCATTAGCGATATATTTTAAAGTCGAATTAGGAATTTCTTTAATAGTATGTGCGTCGCTTCTAAAAGTAACAACATACTCACCTTTTTCTACTTCATAACCTTTAAAACCATTTTTATTCATATCATAGCAATCATAAGATGCAAAATCATATGGTTTAAATGATAATGTTAGCGTTTCACTATCGCCTGGTCTTAATAAACTAGTTTTGGCAAAATCAACTAAGTTTACTTCGGCTTTTTCAATTCCGCCTTTAATATATGACGGCGTGACATATAATTCCACAACGTCTTTACCTTTACGATTACCAACATTGGTAACTATTACTTCATAAGTAAATTCCGTATCTTTAGTTATATATTCACTTGTTGAAGTAAAAGATTCAATTTCCCATTCAAATTCTGTGTAAGATAAACCAAAGCCAAAAGGAAATTTAACTGCAGCATCGTAGCCTTTTTTAATTTCTTGATGTGTATTGCCATTTTCTTCTAAAACGTCATAAGTAACTGATAAGTCTTTAAAATAGTTTTCTTTATCGGCAGTTTCAAACCACTTATATCCTAAATAGATATTTTCAGCATAGGTAATACTTTTATTACTACCAGTATAATTAGCGTATGTTGGATCTAAAGCAAAATCATATGGTGATGTATTAGTTAATTTCCCACTTGGAGTAACTTTTCCTCTTAAAACACGAGGAATAGCATGAGTACCAGATTGACCAGTACCAGCCATATATAAACAAGCATCAATATTTTCATAACGATCTAAAAAGTCTAATTTCATCGCGTTCGCGCAGTTAACAATAACAATGACTTTATCAAAGTTAGTTGTCACCATACTTAGCAATTCATCTTCTTCTTTTGTTATTTCTAAGTAAGTTCTTGAATCATCACGCACCGGATTAAATAAACTTTTACTATCTTTTGATTTGTATTGAACTGTTGGAACATCTTGTCCTTCTCCACCTTGACGAGAGAATACCACTAAAGCAACATCAGAAAAGTCTTTAGCATTATTAATCATTTCACTTGAATAATAACTCATATCTGGTTCGCGAATAGTAAAGAATTCACTAGAAGATAAGTTAAGTGATTTTCCATATCCTTTAGTGGAAAACTTAGTGTACATATCAATTATTTCTTTGTTATATTCCATACCCGCTGACTCTAGTGCTGATAAAAAGAAAGTAGCATTTCTTTGAATTGCGCCATTATTACCAGCTGCTGAACCACTTCCGCCAATAACCCAACCAGCGTCAGTGGCACCCCAACCAAATACATTAACAGTGGCTAATTCGGATTTAGATAAAGGTAATAGGTCATCTTTATTTTGTAATAATACAATACCTTCTTCTGTTATTTCTCGACACAAAGCATCGGATACTTGTAAAGCTTCTTGAGTTTCATCACTAGAATAATCTACTTTTGATCCGCATAAATATCCTGTAATTAATTCATTTAAAACTCCACATGTCGTATTTGCTCCCACTAAAAGCAAGGCGACAAATACATCAATGCCCACACATATTTTTTTCTTTGTTTTTAATTTCATAAACTACTCCTATTTAGTAAACGTTTCATTAAAAACACCAATAGTATCTAAAGCCGCAGTAGACATATCTCCGCCTTTATCTTTATAACTATGTCTTAATGAAGTTAATCTAATAACATTTTCTCCGCTTATAAATGAAACATTATCAATAATAATGTACATCCAGTT
>CAKPAV010000074.1 GCA_934133115.1 uncultured Bacilli bacterium | reverse complement strand
TCTAATATCATTTGATAATTTCTACCAAGACGATCTATTGATTTTATTATCAATAAGTCGTCTTTTTTTAGTTTTTTAATTAACTTTTGATACTTAACTCTATCAAAATCTTTTCCAGATTCTTTATCAATATAAATGTATTTATCATCAATATTTAATGCTTTAATTTCTTCATATTGTCTATCAATATTTTGTTGCTTTGTTGATACGCGAATGTATGCGTAAATCATGATAATCACCCTGTATCTATATAACAATTTATTGCACAAATGTAAATTAAAATAAAAAAGTATCAAAAATCTTACATTTTGATACCCTAAAAATATCCTATCATAATTTATAGAAAATATCAAAAATTTAGTTTGTTTGCTTATTTAGTTTCTAAAATAATTTGACATTTTTAAATATTTCTTTCTATTTAACTATTCCCAAAATGTAAACATATTTAGACTCTTTTTATTCAAAATACCCAATATGGTTTATAAGCGATAATTGTACTAATAACACTAACTATTTGTTTTTGGCCATATTAATGAGTTTAAAACTTATAAATGGGGTGTAATGCAATGCTTGTTACAGATATTTGGGACTCAGGATTATTGAAAATGTTTCCTGAACTTTTAGATAAGTTGCTTTATGATAATACAACTAAAAAAAATATTATTTGGGCAACAAGCAATTATGAAAAAAGAGGCAAAGAATATTTGCCTAATAAAGAAATCAAAACGACTTTAATTAATATAAACCCGAAAAGTAAAATTATTAAACCAAGAGTAGAAAAAAGTAAAACAGAGCAATTAAAAAGAATAAAAGCTAATGCTGAAGTATTTACACCTGTTTGGATTGTTAATAAGCAAAATAATTTAGTTGATGATGCTTGGTTTGAAAATAAAGATATATTTAATATCGAACAAGAAAATAATACTTGGATAACAACTGAGAAAGTAATATTCTCTAAAAATAAAACATGGCAAGAATATGTAACTGATATAAGACTTGAAGTATGTTGTGGTGAAGCTCCTTATCTAGTATCAAGATATGATGCTGTTAGTGGTAATACGATTGAACTTAAAAATCGAGTAGGATTATTAGATAGAAAATTTAGAGTTATTAATGAAAATGCAAAAACAGATGATGAATGGATTGAATATTCTATAAAAGCTATTAAGTCTATTTATGGATATGAATTTCAAGGGGATAATCTTTTAATAGCAAGATGTAATGTTTTATTAGATTATTTAGATTATTACTTTGATAAATTTAAAAATTGGCCTACAAAAGATTTGATTTTTGATATTACTAACATAATTAGTTGGAATTTATGGCAAATGGATGGATTGAAATATGTTGTTCCTTTGTCTTGTCATAATGTTATCAAAAAAATAGTTCAGTTAAGCCTGTTTGAAGAAATTAGTGATCCCAAACCTGAGTTATGTCCTGGATGTAAAAGCGAAGATCCAAAATTACATAACGGAAAAAGGTGCTACATAATGGATTGGGAAACTGATAGAAAGATAAAATTTGTATCTTTAATATGGAGGAATGATTATGAGGGATGAAGGTAGAAATGATGCATTAGAAGCAGAAAAAAAGTATAAAACCGCTGTTGAATCGGCTAATGAATATATCGAGAATTTTGATATTTTAGAGACTATTACTAATGTAGGTAATGATGAAGTTTTTACACCTAGAAAAACTTGCGAAATGATTTTAGATTCATTGCCAGAAGAAGTATGGCATAATCCTAACTATAAATGGCTTAATCCTGCTACTAAAAATGGTGTGTTTGAAAGAGAAATTGCAATAAGACTTGATAATGGCTTAAAAGATATAATTCCAGATACTGAAACTAGAAGAAAATATATATTACAAAATATGATTTTTGCTATAGGACAAACTCGATTTACCGCTAATGTGGCAAGAAGAACGCTTTATTATTGCTCAGAGGCAAATAGAAAATGTGATGGCATAAAAGCGGAAGATGGGCATTATGTAAATGGTTATGCAATTGGAAATGGTACTTGGTTTAATGATGAAGAAGGAAACATTAAAACGCCAAATACAAATCACACATTTATTGATGCTAAAGAAAATGTTATGCCTGATTCATGTGTGGAAAATGAAAGAAAAAAATATAGATGTAAATATTGTGGGATAAATGGAAGCTCATCTTATAATGATGCGTCACAGCGAGAGACTTATGCATATGAATTTATTCATTTTAGTGGAGATAAGTTATTAAGACATTTACAAGATAGATTTTTTGGAGGAAATAGGAATATGAAGTTTGATGTTATAATTGGAAATCCACCATATCACTTAAGTGATGGTGGAGGAGATGGGAGCAGCGCAGCGCCAATTTATCAATTGTTTGTTGAACAAGCTATTTCATTGTCACCAAAGTATTTAAGTATGATTATTCCAGCAAGATGGTATTCGGGTGGAAAAGGATTAGATAAATTTAGAGATAATATGATTCATGATACGAGAATATGTGAAATACATGATTTTCCAGAGACATCAGACGTGTTTGCTAACTTAAATATTAGAGGCGGAATTTGTTATTTCTTGTGGGAAAATGGTCACGTCGGAGATTGTAAGGTCTATAATTTTAAAAAAGGCAATGTTACAACTGCAATTAGACCACTTGCAGAAAGAGGAATAGAAACTTTCATTCGATTTAATGAAGCAATATCAATTTTTAATAAAGTTAAGTCTTTAAAAGAGAAAACTATGGACGAAAAAGTAACATCAAGGTTGCCATTTGGGATAGAAGCAAATTTTGATAAATATGAAAAAAGCAATATTAATGGAGCAAATATAAGACTTTATAGAAGTGAACGAGGCAGCAGTCAAGCCTCTCAGAATGTTTATTATGTTAATCCTAAATATATTTTAAAAAATAAAGAATGGGTTAATAAAAAGAAGGTCCTTGTATCAAAAGCAAGTCCTGGCGGTGATGAATATCCACATTCTATTATTTCAAAACCTATTTTTGCAGATTGTAATTCGGCTTGTACCGAAACTTATTTGATAGTTGATTTTGTAGATACAGAGTTAGAAGGAAAGAATCTGATTTCATACATGAAAACTAAATTCTTTAGATTTATGATGTGCTTGATTAAAAATACTCAAAATATTTCTAAAGGTGTTTTTGCATTTGTTCCTATTCAAGATGTTTCTAAGCCATGGACTGATGCTGATTTGTATAAAAAATATGGATTAAATCAAAAAGAAATAGATTTCATAGATACTATGATAAAGGAAATGAACTAATATGAACAACATAATTGTAAGTCAATCTCCTAGTATCAATGTAACTGATACAGTAAAATATCATAATGACAAAAACACTTTCAATTTAGATGATAAAAATAATACTGACGGAGAATTAATACTAATTTATATGTATATATTGCCTAAATTTCAATCACATGGTATAAAAGTTGGAATGGCAAAATGTAGATTAGGTGAAACGTTTTGGCATGCGATTAGATCTAGAATAAGTATACAAAAGCATGAACTTGCTCTCACAAGTGAACAATATGAAAAATATGGTTACGAGCGTGAAGTTGTATATTGGGGAATATGTCTTGATGCACATAATGATTCATTTAAAGACTATTCTGTACATGATAAGATTAAATTTGTAGCGGCAGGCTTGATTGAAAAAGAACAAGAATGGTTTCAAAATATACCAGTGGACGAACTAATAAATTGTTTTAATAAAGTAAGAAAATTTGATGAAAATAAAATCATTTATTCACCAAGAAAAGAACAACAAGACTGTATAAACGCAATTAAAGAATATTTTGATAAATATCCAAGGGGTAGATTTCTTTTAAATTGTAAGATGAGATTTGGTAAATCTTATACAACGTATAAATATTGTGAAGAAGCAGGGATAGATAAAATTCTTATCTTAACTTTTATTCCGGCCGTTGAATCATCATGGAAAGAAGATTTAGCACATATAGAAAAGAATTATCGCTATTTTACTGACGATAATCTAAGCAAAGACGATTTTGTTTTGGGATTAGTGCAAGATCCATATGTGGTATTTTTGTCTTTACAAAATTATTTAGGAAAAGATAAAGATAGTGATGTAAAAGCAAAAATAGCGCAACTACAAGATGTTGATTGGGATTTAGTTATCCTAGATGAATATCATTTTGGAGCCTGGAATCAAAAGACGCAAGAAACATTTGAAGATTTAAATTCAAATTACCAAAAAGAATTAAAAAAGAATAAGAATATTTTAGGCAAATTAGAAATAAAAGTGCAAAAAACAATTTGTTTATCCGGTACTCCTTTTAAAGTATTAGCAAAAGCAGAATTTAATAAAGAAACTAGTTTTACTTATTCTTATTTTGATGAACAAAGAAATAAATATCCAAAAAGCGATATAAATGATTTTAGTGAAGTAAATAAAGATTATGCTCAATTTCCAGACATGAAAATATTCGGATATAATATGTCAAAATTATTTGCAAATTTAACTTCATCAGTGTTTTCTGATGAAAAAATTTTAAATCGAAAATTTTTCTCTTTAAACAAATTTTTTGAAACTAGACAAGAAAATAATTCTAATGAACCATGCACATTTATCTATGAAGAAGAAATTAAAAATTGGCTTGATATTATAAAAGGTAAATCAGTACATGGATCACAATTTCCATTTTCTGACATTAAAATGATTAATAACAATAAACATACGTTGTGGCTAATGCCATCAGTGAAATCATGTGAAGCAATTGAACATCTATTGCTTAATGATGATTATTTTAATAGATATCAAATTATTAATTTATCTAAAGATGGTGTTGGAACTGGGGTAGATGCATTTAAATACTTGCAAAAAGAAATAACCACAGCAGAAAATATCGGTAAGCTAGGATCAATAGCAATAACTGTAAATAAATTGACTATAGGTGTAACAGTAAAAAAATGGTCCAGTGTATTTGTTTTAAAAGATTTAGCAAGCCCGGAACAATATTTTCAATCCATTTTTAGAATACAAACGCCTTATAAAATAGGTAATGATATTCTTAAAAAAGATGGATATGTTTACGATTTTAATATTGATAGAGCTAGTGCATTGCTTTTAAAATATGCCGAACAATCTGAAAAAGATGGACAATCAACGAAATTACAAATTGCAAAATTAATAGTAAAATATATGCCAATATTTGTTAATGGTGATTGGAATAGTCCAATATCGGATCAAGTGTTTTATGAATTGGCACAATATGGTGATTCAAGTGGAATACCACTTTCTAAAAAAATATCTGATACTTCAAAAACAACAAGAATGTTAGATGAAGAAACTGTGGCTTCAATGCTCAATGATCCTGAAGTAAGTGCAATTCTTAAAAAAGTGTTTGCACATACTAAATTCAGTAAACAAAAACAAAATAATAATGGAACTATACCAGCAAAACCAGAAGATGGATTTAACTCTATAGAAGCAAAAAAAGGAAGAGATTTAGGTTATAATAAAGGACAAGAAGATTATAAAAAATATGTTGATTATGATGATAAACAAGTTCAAGAAGAGTTTGAAAATGCAATTGAAACATACATCAAAGAATACTGCCCAAAAGAGTTTAATGATAAACAAAAACTATGGTTTGAAAATGGTTTTAAAAAAGGATACGAGTCAGGAGTAAATGCACCGATTAAAAAAGAACAATGTGGCAAAGAAGATGGTATCAAATTTGTATCTGAAGTAAGAAATAAATTTGGTGAAAAAGTTCAATATACTAAAGATACAAAATTAGTAATCGATAATTTTGTTAAATCATACTTAAATGACATGAACAATATACCAACCAAATACCACGGAATGCTTTATAAAAGATGGTATTGTGATTCATTTATAAGAGCAATAAGAACTATTCTTACACCTAGAGTAGAAGGAGATTGTAAGTCAATAGAAGATGCTGATAATGTTATGAAACATATTCTTGCTAGATTATTTGAGTTTTTATATATTAGTGTTTATAGAGAAACAACATTTAATGAAATATTTAATAATGCTGATCCAAAGGTATTTTTAGAAGCAGTTGGTATAACTAAAAAAGATTTTGAAATTCTTAATAAATATAAAGTATTTCAAGAAGATGTTTTAAATAATTATATTCACGATTTTTTTGTTAATGAATCATTAGGCTCAAAACTCAATCTTGAAGATGAAAACATAAAAAAGCAATATCGTAACAGTTTTGATTGGTTTGGTTTTGGACTTGAAAGTAACGAAGAACAAATTAATAAAAAATTAGATTCACATGATGATTTTATGGAAAGTATAAATGAAGAACATCAAGTGCCTAAAATTGAAATCAATGAAGAAAATATCACATTAATTGATAAGATAATAAATGTATTAAAAGATTGTAAATCTGCTAAAGCATCAAAAATAGCGGAGAGTATAGGAGTAGGTAAAAAAGAAATTAATTCGATTTTGTATGCAAATTTAGATGTTTTTACTAAAGATATCTTTTTTAATTGGAGACTCAAAAAGTAGTAATTGCTGATTTGTATTTTAAAACCATCAAAATCAGCACATTTATTACTTTATTTCATTATAAAAATCTAATGAGTCTTTTACCCAACCTTCAGCTTCAGTATTTGTTCCTAGGCCAAATCCATGTAAGCAGTCTACAATTTTTATTGAATGATTAATATTATTATTTTCATAATGTTTTATTATGCTTTCATAATCACTTGAATTAAAATATTGATCATTTTTACATAATAACGAATAAGTAGGAACATCAAAAGAGTCTTTTAATATAGATTCTAAATTATATCCATAAAGAAGATTAACGCTAGTAGGAGAAGGAAGATTATATTTTTGATATCCTATATCTTTATCACACCAACTAGAGGCAATATATGCTCCAGCACTAAAACCGGTAATGATATATTTATCTGGATCAATATTAAATTCATCGGCTTTATCTCTAATAATAGAAATTGATTTTGCAATATCGCTTAAGACATTATCTAAATTATCGCATTCTCCAAATGTTTTACTTATGCGATAAGTTAAAGCAAAACTAGTATAACCATATTCTTGGAATTTAGCGCTAACGGGAAGAGATTCGACCATGGTACAAACACTTGTAAATCCTCCGCCAGCAATATTAATAACAAAAGGAGTTTTTTCTTCGCTTTTGTGATTTCTTAAAGCAAAGAATCCTACTTGTTTTAAGGCTTTATTATCTTTGATTTCTTTTCGAGTGTAGCTAGGATAATAAACTTGATATTTGTTATTACCTTCTTTTTCAAGTGCTTTTAATCCATAAACACTATCATTAGCGTTCCATGCTTTAGTGCCTAAATTTGCGGTAAAAGGAGAACCAAAATATAAATGTTCATTTCCTAATAAAATATTCCAACAAGAATTATTAAATCCACTACGAGATAGAATAATCCAATAAGGTGTAATAGTGGATATAGGTAAGATAAATCCAAGTGCCACACTAATCGCGGTGATTCCTAATATAGTTGATAAAACCCCTTTTAAAATCTTCTTTTTCATTTTTGTTTTTCCTTTTTATTATTTTAACAAAAATATAACGCTTTGTTTTAAAAATTCCTATTCTTTTAAAAAATAGTCCTAAATTGTGTTCTTTAAAACATATTAGTTATAAATAATTTATAATTAGGATAATTTTTTTAATGCGAAAATAAATGCTCATGAGTTAAAAAAGATAAATCAATATAGTATCAATGTCCTGTTTGTCTAGTTCCGGAATTTGCAAGAAAACATAGTATAGTTA
>CAKPAV010000073.1 GCA_934133115.1 uncultured Bacilli bacterium | reverse complement strand
TAAATTATCACTTGCTTTACGCATTTTATCCACTAATTCCTTGCGTTTTGATTTGTCTTTTCCTAATAAGAAATTAGTAACATCTTTATTTAATTTTTTATATTCTTCATCATCAATTTTATTAATACAAGGTCCAAGGCATTGATGTAAATGGTAATATAAACAAGCATTACTTGGAATAGTTTTACATTTACGAATTGGAAATATTTTATTAACTAAATCTACCATATCATAAGCGGCACTTGAGTTAGGAAATGGACCAAAATATGTATAATTTTTATCTTTGCGGTTACGGGCAATTTTAATCAATGGATCATTACCTTTTTTTAAAGCAATATAAGGATAAGTTTTTCCATCTTTAAGTAAAACGTTATAGCGCGGATAATATTTTTGTATTAAATTACATTCCAAAATTAAAGATTCTTTTTCATTGTTCGTAATAATTGTTTCAAAATATTCTACTTCGCTTACCATTTTAAATACTTTGCCTGATTGTGAACGTAAAAAGTATTGCGAAACACGTTTAAATAAGTCTTTCGCTTTACCGACATAAATTACTTTCCCATCTTTGTTATGCATTAAATAGCAACCAGGACGGTGGGGTAATAAATCTATTTCACGTTTTATTCGTTCGTTCATTTAAGTGTCACCACCGTAGCACCAACGCCGCCTTCACCCATTCCACCTAATCGGAAGCTTTTGATAAATTTTTGTTTGTTTAAATATTCATGAACTGCTTTTCTTAAAGCGCCCGTTCCCGAACCATGAATAATTCGTACTTCACTATATCCTTTAATAACAACATCATCAAGATAACGTTCTAAATCATTCATTGCTTCATCAACATGTTTACCAATTAAATTAAGTTCAAGCGGTACTGTACGGCTAATGATGTTACGATCAATATTATTAACTTCACGTACTTTTTTATTTGCTGGACGAATGGATTTAGTTAAATCACTTTTACCAACCACAATATTACCTAAGTTAGTTTGAATGGTATATTTATCGTTTACAATACGAATAATCGTACCGCTTAAATTCATATCATCAATAGTAACATAATCATCTAAAGCAAAAGTTTCATTGCTTTTCTTAATTTTTACTTCTTTTTCTCCCAAATCATCGATATGTTTTTTAGCGGATATAACTTCATGCATTTTTAGGTCTTTTTTATTTAATTCATGCATAATTTCATTAATTTGCTTTTGTGTTTCTTCAAGCATTTCTTCTTTTTCATCTTCAACTTCTTTAAGAAGGTTTGCTTTTCTTTTCATTAATTCAGCATTTTGTTTTTCTAATTCCGCATTTCTTTTTTCAACTTGTTCTTTTTGCTTACGAATGCTTTCATTAATTTTTTCATTTTCATGAACTAAAGCATCAAGTTTAGTTAAAGAAGTAGAAAATTCACTAGCGTTATCTTCTTTTAAATATTTCTTTGCTTTATCAATAATTGTTTGGTCTAACCCTAAACGTAATGCAACTTCCATACCATAAGATTTACCAGGAATTCCGATACGCATTTTATATGTTGGCATAAAATTTGCTTCATCAAAAATCATCGAGGCATTCATAACATACTCTTTATCTAAAGCATATGTTTTTACACCCATAAAGTGCGAAGAGACAAAAGCAAAAGCATGTTTAAAGTGTAAATAATCTAAGATTGCTTTCGCTAACGCTTCTCCTTCACTAGGATCAGTACCAGTACCTAATTCATCAATGATTACTAAATCTTTAGCCCCTAATTTTTTCGACATATCAATGATATTTTCCATATGAGCGGAGAAAGTAGATAATGAGTCATTAAGAGATTGTTGATCGCCAATATCAACATAAATTCGTTTAAATAATGGAATTAAAGCACCTTCATTAGCTAAAACTGGTAAAGCACATTGATGCATAACCACTAATAAACCAACTGTTTTTAAGGCCACTGATTTACCACCAGCATTAGGTCCTGAAATAATTAATAAATGCTTATTAGTATCTAAATAAAAATCATTAGCGACAATTTTATCTTTACTAATTAAAGGGTGACGGGCATTAACTAGTTTTAATGTTCGATCAAGCGATATATTTCCAATAACTCCATCATTTTCTAGCGCGTATTTAGCTTTAGCATTTAAAAAGTCTAAATATCCTAAAGTATTATTATTTTTAATTACTTCCGTTTTCTTATCTAATATAGCTACAGTAAGTTTACGTAAAATACGAGCTATTTCATCTTGTTCTTCAATGCGTAAAGAAGCAATTTTATTATTAATTTCTACAATATTCGCAGGCTCTACGAAAACAGTGTTGCCAGAATCGGAAGTATCGTGAATTATACCTTCTACTTTAAATTTATACATTGTTTTTACTGGTAAAACATAATGTCCATTACGTAAAGTAACAGTATTATCAGTTAGGTAACCGCTATAGGACTTAGCAAGATTATGTATTTTAGTTGATAAATCACTTTCTAAACTAGCAATATTTCTTCTGATACGTTTTAGATCAACTGAAGCATCATCATAAATAGTTAAACTTGGTGATATAACACTATGAATTAAATCTTCTAAAGAAGATAAATCAATAAAATTACTAATTAATTTATCTAGTAACGGAAATTCATCTTTGCATTTTTCAAATGATGTTTGAACTCTTTTAATAGTGGATATGTCTGAGGCCACTTTTTCTAAATCATAAACACTTAAAATACCAGTTTTCTCTCCATGAGCAATAATATCAATTAATAATGATGAATTGCTAATTGGTAATTCATTATATCTACTTAAAAAAGAATGCATTTCTTTTAATATATCCAATTCATTTTGTAATTGATTCTGATCTAAAATGATTTCTAGATTGTTAATTTTTTCTTTTCCAACTTCCGTTTTTGCTAATGTTACAATTATGTCTTTAACTTTTTGAAACTCTAATGATTCATAAAAACTTTTCATAATAACTAATCACCTACGCTTAATATGCACTATGATTATAAGATATAATCATAAAAATTTAAAGAAATATGCAAAAATGCATAAAAAAAGTGGTTACTACGGATTAACCACTTTAGCATGTCTGGATAAGGACTACCAAACAATAATTACGAGTGTAACTACATTAATAATACTAACATATTCTAATAAAATTTCAAGTATTTTCAATAAAAAAACAGACTTTGTTTAAAAAACAGCTTATTGTAGCAATTAAATTAACGTATTTTTAATTTTCTTTAGAAATAAAAACTAGCATGCTTTGTGAACACACTAGTTATTTAATTTAATTGATTAGTTATTAGTTGTTAACTTTTCTTTTTTCAATGTAATAGTAAGAAGCAACGCCAGCAATTCCTAACATTGCAAATAAGATAATCATAGCAACATTATTAGATTCATTGCTAGCATTTAATAAAGTTGTTTTAATTGTTGCACCATTATTCGTGCTAGATAACTTTGCTTGTTGTAATGTTTTGAAATAATTAACAGAATAAGCAACTGTAACTCCATCAGCATCTTGTACTGATTCTAAGTATTCTTTAGATGTGGCGCTTAATTTATCAAATTTTGTTAATAAATCATCCATTGCACTAGTTCCAACAATAGCACATAAACCGCCTTCGCTATTACGGACATTTTTCCATAAAGATGCGAAATCTTTAGCCGCGGCGACATCGCTTGTTGTAACTTCTTGTGTTTTGCCATCTTCTGAAGTTTCTAATACTAAGCCATCATCCAATGTTAATTGATAGCCAGCAGGCATAATAATATTAACTTTATTATATGCTTCCTCTGTTTGTCTACCAGATGCATATCCAACTTTACCATTAATTTTAACAGTGTCATCTGCAATAGTAACTGTTACGCCTTCTTCATATGCTTTAGGCCAGAAATAAGCATCAAATGCATAATTTCCTTCCGTTGCGCTTATTTCAGTGCTATTTTTAAATGTAACGTTACCATAGTTATTGGATACAACATATTTAATGTTACTTGTTCCAATTAATTTAGCGTTATCTAGTGTTAAATTTGAATAGTTTTGAATAAGCATTGAACCATTTACATAATCAATAGACTTAGTTAATGTACCATTTTTAATAGTAATATTTGAATCTTTTAATAGTTGGAAACCATTCGTTTCACTTCCAGCTGATCCAACCATATCTTTTGAAACACAATATGTTAAGCCATTTAAATCTAAAGTGAAATTTGATCCAGATGGAACAACAACACCTCCACCACTAACAACTCCATCAGTTGCAGCTTCATTTCTTAATGTAATTGTTTCTCCATTTTTTGCATTCTTTACTGCATCTTGTAAAGAAGAATAGTATTTGTTATTGCCTTCAGCATCAGCAACAATAACTGGTGCTATATTTGCAACATATTTTACTGTACCATCACTATCAACTACTTTTGAAGTAGTGTACCCTTCAGCCATATATGAACCTTTATCTGCTTTTTGTGCTACAGGATCATAATCAATAAATGTACCACCATTAACAGTAATAGATGCACTGCCAGATGCAAAATTTGCATCAAGACAATTTAGAAGATATGGTGTACTGGTTGCACCAGTAATAGGTTTGGCAGAAAAAGTACCTCCATTAATTGTTATATTACCATCTTCTGAATAAATTGTTTCACCTAATCCGATAAATGTACCACTTTCAATAATTACATTTGCGTTCCATCTGCCTGTCCAAATACATTGAACGTATCCATTAACATCATCAACTCGCATATCAATACCGCCAGTTCCAACACTATCTTTGATTGTTACAGTTCCAACAAACACATTACCATAGTCATAAATAGCTTTACCAAAGTAGAATGCTGCTTGATATGTTGAAGCAGTATTTTTAAATGTATCGCTACAAGTTACTTTATGACCATTAAAATCAAAAGATTTAAGATTTCCTTCAAAATCTACCGCTTGATTGATTTTAATATCCGCTAACAACTTCAATGATTTTGGATAACTGTTAACAGCCTCTAAAAAATTTGAATATTTCTTTCCATCTTGGTCTTCAACGACATATTGAACTCCATCTTCCGCTAGTGCAACTTTTTCATTAGATTTAGCTAATGTAGGTGTTAATAGCATTGCACCAAGTGCTATTACACTTAGTTTAATATTCTTATTCATAAGAATAATCCTCCCATATAGTATGGAAGTATACCCCAAAAAATGGTTTTGTCAAGCACATTTTTGAATATATTTCAGTTGAAGTGCTATGCACAAAAATGAAAAAATATTTTGAGTAATAAAAAAAACTGACTATAAGCGCCAGTTTATTTATTCATGTAGAAATAATTATATATTATTTTAATTTATTAAAATACTGTTTAACCTCTTTAGCGGTAGGTATTGCTTGTTGGGCACCTTTTTTAAGACAAGTTAAGGCACTAGCTCCTGATGCATAGTTTAATGCATCTTTTAATTCCATACCTTTTAATAATTGAGAAGCAAAGGCACCAACAAATGTATCACCCGCAGCAGTTGTATCAACTGCTTCTACTTTATGAGCTTTAATGCGGTAGAAATCTTTGCCTTTAAAACACATTGAGCCGCGTTTTCCTAAAGTAATAATTAAAGATTTTAAACCATATTTTTTTAAGTATTGGTATGCTTTCAAAGCATTATCTTCATTAGTTGGTTTAATACCAGTTAATATTTCACATTCGCTTTCATTAACAATTAAGTAATCAACATTACGATAGATTGATTTCTTTAAATTAATTGCTGGCGCAGGATTAAATATTGTTACTAATCCTTTTTCTTTAGCAAGTTCTAAGCCTTTAATAACTGCATCTAAATTATTCTCTAATTGCGTGATGAATATATCATTTTCATTAGCTTTGCTAAGCGCATCTTCGATTTGATCAAAATAAACTTTTTGATTAGCGCCACCATCAAGAATAATACGATTATCACCATTAGCAATGATAATCATCGCAATTCCACTAGTAGTATCTAATTTATTAACATATGTTGTATCGACATTGTATTTATGTAAGGCGGATAATAAATTATTACCAAAGATATCTTTACCAATATTACCAATTAAATATGTTGGTACATCTTGTTTACTACACGCAACTGCTTGATTAGCGCCTTTTCCTCCTGGATTAAGAAAAAAGTCTTGTCCAGATAAGGTTTCACCGCTTTTCGGCATATATGGTGCGCTTATAACTAAATCCATATTAATACTACCCAAAATATAAATTTTTCTCATATAGTCCGCTCCTAACTTACTTAATGTTGATACTAGCAAAATCTTACTAGTAGAATTAAGTAATTACTATTCAAATAATAGCATAAAGAAATTTAAAATAGAATACTTGACATTATTACTTTTGATGCTTATTTAATTCCTGTTGATACTACACCACGCACAAAGGCTTTTTGTGCAAAGGCTACAAATAATACCATTGGAATTGAAAACATTACTGAAGCCGCCATTACCTGAGTCCAATCTGCACTTCCTGTAGCGGAGAAGAAATTTTGCATACCAAGTGACAAAGTATATAAATCTGGATTAGATTGTAAATAAATACTAGGTCCAACATAGTCACACCATGCATTGATAAATGAATAAACTAATAAAGTAGCTAAGCATGGTCTTATTTGCGGTAATAATATCTTAAATAAAATCGTAAATGTATTTGCGCCATCAATTTTAGCTGCTTCATCTAAATCTTTTGGAATATCATCCATAAATTGTTTAATCATAAATACATTAAATGCTGATCCGCCAATCCAAGGAATGATAAGCGGTAAACGTGTTCCAATCCAGCCAAGTTTTTCAAATTCAGCATAAGCTGGAATCATCGTTACAACCCAAGGAATCATCATAGTGGATAACAAAATTGTAAAGAAAATATTGGAATATTTATTTTTAAACCTTGAAAATCCATAAGCAATTAATATTGAAGCTGTAATACCGATTCCCATAGTTGCGGCAACCATAATAAGCGTATTTAATAATAACTTCCCCATATTGATGTTATTCCAAGCATCAACATAATTTTGCCATTTAAATACACCAGAGAAAAATTTTGGTGGGTATTCAAATATCGCATTTGATGAGCGCATTAATGACATTAAAATCATATAAACGAATGGAATAGCAAAGAAGATAGATATTGTTAAAGCAATAATAAATAACAAAACTTTAGTAAGTGTATCGGTTTTTTTGTTTCTCATTAGTTTTCACCTTAACTTTCTTAGTTCTATTTTCTTTTGTGGATAAAATAACATAAATTAATGCAAAGCCAAATGTAAGTAAGAATACGACCCAACCTTGTGCACAAGCATAACCAAGAGTCTTTTTGCCTAATGTTTTAAAAGCATTACTAACAATTAATAAAGACATAGTCATTGTTGAGTTTCCTGGTCCGCCTTCGGTTAATAATTTAACTTCGGCATATGCTTGAAGTGACGATATCAAAGAAGTTAATATAACAAACACTAGGGCTTTTGAAATACAAGGAATAATAATATGCATTAAGCGTTGGAATCCATTTGCACCATCTAATTCTGATGCTTCAAGTAATTCACTTGATACGCCTTGAATAGCAGCTAAAACAATAAGCATTGTTGGTCCTAATCCTGACCAAATACCAACGAATATAATCGTTCCCATCGCACTAACGCCATTACCAAAAAAATTAACCGGCGCTAAACCTAAATACGATAAGAAATAATTAGCGACATTAAACTCACCACCCGTAAATATTAATTTCCAAAGTAAGGAAACACTTACTACAGGAATAACTGCAGGCAAATAAATCAATACACGAAATACTT
>CAKPAV010000072.1 GCA_934133115.1 uncultured Bacilli bacterium | reverse complement strand
AGTGTAGAGTTGGTAATGCTACTTCGTTATTATCAACGCTAACAGTTTTCTTTTGTGTATTTGTGTCAGATACAATTGTTGCACCAAGTGCAATATTAGATATTAACATTAATGCAACTAAAAATTTATTTTTTAAAGTTTTCATCTGTTTTCCTCCTTTGTTAGTCTCATCAAAGACTTTCATCTACTCCGCTAAAGACATCTGTTTCACCAAAGAAAGTATTATCTTTGTTACTATCTCCGCCAGAACTTGTCATAATTACATCATCCATGTGAATTGAAACTATTTCTATTTCACAGCGAGTATAAATTTTCTTTTCCATTTTTGTGTTCCTTCCTTTAAAAAGTAATTTTAGGGCGTAGTTATCCCTTGTTTGTATTTTTATTAAAACGCTTTCATTTGTCAACACGCGTGTCGTAGACGGTTATCGCACCATCGAATTTGGTTAGAAAAAATGTAAATTTTAACGTTATGAAGCGCTAACAATGACTCAAAACAAAAAAAGATGCACAATGCATCTCGTCTTAAGACAACATAAAAATTGGGTAAAGATTTTATCTAAAAATAACAATGCTTAATTGAAATATGTCTTTGTTAGTGTCTACACGCATGACACCACCATAACGTGAAACAATTTCTCTTATGCTTTTTAAGCCATAACCATGATAAGAAGTATCACCTTTAGTTGTTATTGGTAAGCCATCTTCCATTTTTAAGGAATCACCAATGAAATAGTTATCTTCACGAATAAGTATAGTATTTTGTTTTTCTTCAACAACAAAGTTAATGCATCTTTTAGTTTTGTCTTTAATTGTATCTACCGCTTCAACAGCGTTATCAAGAATATTTCCTAGTAATGCGTATAAGTCGCCTTCTTTCATAAAATTAAGAATTTTTCCATTAACAATGCATGTAAAATCAATACCTTTTTCTCTGCAACTTAGATTTTTTTCCGTTAGAATAATATCGATAGTTTTATTACCAGTGGAAATGTCAGCGTCATAAAATGAAATAAGTTTTTGCATTTCGTCAATTGTTTCTTTATCCACACTTCTAGCTCCGCCTAAATCTCGAATTTTATGACGGAAATCATGACATTTGATATTAATTAAATCAATTGTTTCTTTACGAATTTGAAAATGTTTTTGTTGTTCTTCATAAAGTCTTGAAATAAATTCCATTTCGTGTTCAATATCTTTACTTTTGATCATGCTAGTTTGTAAACATAAAAGTGTAATACAAAGAAGAATGCTAATTACATAATAGATAACTTGTACAAAATTAGAGACATCTTTTTCAAATCTAAACATATCAGAAATGATTATATCCGCGACAAGCGCAAATCCGGTAAAGCCAATAACGACTGGACTCTTAAAAGACAAATTCCCATCTTTACCAATGCGTGGCTTTAAAATTGTTTGCATGGCAATTAAAACAGTTAAAAAGTAAATAGATGCATAGACAACAAAACTGAAAGCAGTCATACCGCCAATGTTTTTAAAAGATATGGTGGTATTTTCATAAGCAAGACTAATAAATGCATTGGAATCAAATAATGTTACATTAACAAGTGAAAATATTAAAAATGCAATATGTTGCACAGTATATGCCGCAATACCACAAAATAAGATGTTAATAAAATTAACTTTATAACACATGATAAGTCCGACTATTGTAACAATAAAAAATGAAATGAACATTATTGATGAAGAAAACCACGTATTAACTAAGTTTGATGGATAAAATATTGCGGTAGCATAGCACATAATAATGGCAATTGGAGCGAGATAGTGAATACCCTTTCGTTTTGGATAATGGGATGTAAGCACTAATTCAGCAATAATAAGTTCTGTCATGAAAATAATTTTATAAAGCGATAACCAACTCATTATTTATACCTCAATTTTTATAACTACCGAAAGAAATATATTCTGCAATGGCAGATAAAAACTCATTACGGCGTCTTCTAGAAATTTTTATTTTATCGTTTCCAACGAAACAATCTTCTTTATTGACTTTTGTAACAAATCTTAAATTAACAAGGTAACTTTGATCGCACATAAAAAAACCATATGGACTAAGCTTTTCCGATACTATTTTCATAGATCCCTCTCTTATAACGAAATCTCCTTCAATGGTGTGATATGTAATACGATGATTGTATACTTCAACATACTTAATGTCTGAAGCATTAACAATTTTTTCAGTATAACCACTATGAGAATCTTCGCGAATTGTTAAAATTATTTTTTGGTCGGAAATATTTTTTATTCGATTAATTGCACGGTCAATCTTTAAGACGAAATTATCATAATCAATCGGCTTAACCATAAAGTTAAATGCTTGAACCTCATAACTTTCAAGAGCATATTGCGATAAGTTGGTTACAAAAAATAGAAGTGTTTGATTATCTTTTGTGCGGATAATCTTTGCGGCGTCCATACCATTGGTTCCGGGCATTTCGATATCAAGAAATATCATTTGGTATGAACCAGCACTAAAGACTTTTAAAAATTCATCAGCGGTGGAAAAGTGCTTTGTTTCTATAGCTAAGCCATTATCAATCTTATAGCGGGTGATAAAAGCTTGTAATTCACTTGCACAATCTATGTCATCTTCGATAATGGCTATTTTAATCATACATACGCCTCCGCTTACTTATTTTTTTTATTTTAGCATATTTTTTTAAGAGTGTTAGTAATTTTATTGCCATTACACTATGTTAAATTTTGCCATTTTTATTTTCGATAAGTAAACGAAAAAATTAAATATGAATATTTCATATTTATATGCAAAATTATGTCAAAAACATAAAAAACTGCGGATATATAAAAAATAAAAAAATTATTTTTGTTTTATTGCTTTAATACTTAAATTTTGAGTTCATTAATCTATATTATTAACTTCTTGATCTTGATATTGAAGACGGTAAAGATTGTAATAATATCCATGATTTTTAAGTAAGGATTGATGATTACCTTGTTCAACAATTTTACCATTTTGTAAGCAAATAATGTTATCAGCATGTTGAATTGTGGATAATCGGTGAGCAACTATTAACATAGTACCAATATTCATCATTTTTAATAACGAATCTTGAATGATTTTTTCTGTTTCTGTATCGATATTAGCGGTAGCCTCATCCAATATTAATATTTGCGGCTTATGTACGACAGTACGAGCAAAACTTAATAATTGTCTTTGTCCACTAGAAAAGTTACTTCCGCCTTCATTTACTTCGGTATCTAAGCCTAATTCTTGTTTGTTAATAAATGAATCAGCGTTAACGTATTTACAAGCTTTTCTAATCGCTTCATCACTAATTTCATCATCTCTTAAACTGATATTCGATTTAATAGTTCCAGAGAATAAGAAGACATCTTGAAGCATTTGCCCAATACCTTTTCTTAGCGATTTAATCTTAATATCTTTAATATCGTGTCCATCAATTAAAATTTGTCCTTTTTGAATATCATAATTTCTTACAATTAACTGCAAAATCGTAGTTTTTCCCGCTCCGGTAGCGCCAACAAAAGCGACAACTTGTTTTGGAAGAATATGGAAAGAAACATCTTTTAAAACCCATTCATTTTCTTTATAAGCAAACCAAACATTTTTAAATTCGATATCGCCATTAAAATGTTCAATTTCTATAGCATTCTCTTTATCTTTAAAATCTGGCTTTGTTTCTAATAAGTTATATAGTCTTTCACAAGAAGTAAACGCTTTTTGTAAGGCATTTAATTGGTCAGCAAGATTTTGTATTGGATTAAAGAATTTACTTACTAATGAGTAGAATATTTGAATAACACCAATCGTGGATAAACCAATAAAACTTAAAGATACAACACCATATTTTAAACAGAAATAAACGCCAAATCCTAATACTAACGCTAAGGCAATATAATAAACTAAAGTAACAAATGGACGATAGGCAGCGAATATCTTAATATCTGTTTTTCTATTTTTAATAATTTCGTCATTTAATCGTTCAAATTCCGTTTCTTTTTGTTCTTCTTGATTAAATATTTGGGTAATTTTCATTCCAGAAATATTTTCATTTAAGAAAGCATTCATTACAGAAAATGAGTGTCTTACTTTACGATAATTTGCTCGAGATTTATTTCTAAATATCCAGCTAGAAATTAATATAATCGGCATAAATGCTACTAAAATCAAAGATACACGCCAGTCGATTGCAAACATTACTACAGTTACGCCAACAAGCATGAGCATATTCTTAATTAAATTAACAATGGTATTAGTAAATAAATCGGATAATTGGTTAGTATCAGAAGCAACACGTGTTACTAAACTGCCAACTGGAATATCGTTAATTTGGGCAATAGACATATTATCAATATGTTCGAAGACAATCATACGCATATTGTAAATAATTTCTTGTCCAATTCGTTGGAGAGCCATCGTAGTAATATAAACAAATACGTTGTTCATAACTGTAACTATTAAAGCAGTAATACAAAGTGCAAAAGTCATATACATATCACTTAGCTTTAATAAATTAGGAGTTTCTATAAATTTTTCGGCAATAACACCAAGTTGAGAAGTAATTGTACCAGGTAAAATAGAAGAAGCTAAATCTAAAGCAATCATTAATAACATTATTAATAAGACACCTACTAGCTTCCAAGCATAAAGCTTAACATATGGCCAAGTCTTTTTAATAATTTATAAATCTGACATTTTGCGGTCATTTTTTTCATAAATGTGTGCCATATTATTTTCCCTCCATTTCTTTTTCTAAAAGTTGGAGTTCAACCATTCTTGCATATATTTTAGATTTTGTTAAACATTCTTCATGTGTTCCAAAAGCATCAACTTGTCCATCACGTAAAACTAATATTTTATCTAAGTGTTGGACGGTAGAAACTCTTGAAGCAATGATAAGAGTTGTTTTGCCTTTTCTAATATTTTTAATATTTGATAATATTGTTTCTTCCGTTTTAACATCAACTGCACTAACGGAGTCATCAAGAATTAATATTTTAGGATCTTTAATAATTGCACGGGATATGGAGATTCTTTGTTTTTGTCCGCCGGAAAGCGAAACACCCTTTTCACCAATTAATGTATCATATTTATCTTTAAATCCTTCAATATTATCATCGACTGATGAGAATTTAGCGGCTTCTTTAACTTCACTTAGCTCCATATTTTCATTAGAAAATGCGATATTATTTTTAATAGTATCCGAAAATAAGAAGTTATCTTGTGGACAATAACCGATGTTTTCTCTAATCTCTTTAATTGGTAAGTGCATAATATCAATATCATCAATGAATAATGTACCTTCGTTAACATTATATAATCTAAATAACATATTAACTAATGTAGATTTGCCTGATCCAATTTTACCAACTATACCAACAGTTTCCCCAGCATTAATTTTAAGAGAAATATCTTTTAAAATTAAAGTATTAGGATCATCAGGATAAGCAAAGTTAAAATGCTTAAACTCGATTTTTCCTTGATAATCAACGTGAGTTATTATATCCAAATCTTTAATTTCTATTTCTTCATCTAATAAAGCAGAAATACGTTTAAGTGATGCTTTAGCACGCGCGATTAAGTTAATTGTTCCCGCTAGGGCAAATACTGGCCAGATGATGGTGTCCGCTAAACCGATAAATGTAATTAATTGACCTACGGAAATACCCACTTTAGGATCTCCTCCGCTTTTAATATGTAGATAAACTAAATATGATCCACCAAGTAATATTAAGCCAAAGACAAAATAAATTAATATTTCAAATACTACATCTAAAATAGCGCTAGTTTTAGCAAATTCAATATTTGTATCTTGATTACTTTTAGCAACTTTAGAAAATTGTTTTAATTCTTTTCTTTCTTTTACAAATGCTTTGATAACACGGATTCCAGTAAAGTTTTCTTGCGCAAAATCAGATAAATCTTCGAATGCTTTTTGTCTTTTACCCCATTTTGCTTCCATAATACGGTCAATTGTTACAGCAAAGACACATAGAATGACTAAAGGTATAAGCAAGATAAGAGTTAATACCCAATCAATTAAAAACATTCCAACAAGCGAAATAATTAATAAGAATATGCCATCCACTAATTGGACAATACCAAAACCAAATGCTTCTTCAATAGTTTCTAAGTCATTAGAAAAATAAGATAAAATTGCACCTGTTTTATTGGCTTTATAATATCTTTGCGATAGTTCTTCGCATTTTTCAAACATATCTTTTCTTAAATCGGCTTGAACTTTAACTGATTCACCGAATATTAATATTCTCCAGCAATATCTTCCAATAAACATTCCTATACCGATTAAGAAAATTAACAAAATATCTTTAATTAAATTAGCGTAGTTACTTTCAATACCAAATATTGTTCCGGCAAGATTTTTATCGATAACATTATCAGCGATATTACCACTAAGTTTAGGAATAAATACTTGAATAACATCAACAAAAATTAAAAATAATATGCCAAAGAAGAAGTACCAAAAATACTTTTTATAAAATTTATTAACATGTTTTCCGAATACCATTATTTTTGACCTCCTTATTTATATTCTTTTTAATATTAAGACTAATATACTATTAAAATGGTTATTTTGAAAGAAAAATAAATTTTTATTAAAAGAAAGTGCTTAAATATTAAATAATATTTAAAATTATCCTATTAAGCAATTGATAAAAGCGTTACATTATAACTAAAAATAGTTATACAAAATTATCACCATTGAAAAAATTATGTAAAAAAATGATGGTAAAATAACTAAAAAATAAGCAATAGCAAATGGAATTCAATCAGTTTCATTTTCAAAACATATACATGAAAAATGAATTGATTGTAGAAATAATAAGAAAATGATCTTACTATGGTGGCGAAACATTTATTAAAATAATCAAAAGCTTTCTAAAAAGAAAAGATATGAGTTTTCTATTTGAATATGCAAGATTAAGAAAAATGGATAAGAAGGTTTTTGAAATATTAGAGATGGTAAACTATGGTAATTAACAAATATTCATTAGCGGTAATAATTAATAGATTTTCCTATTAAAACACATATTTGAAATTTTACTAAAAGCGTAGTTATGGGGGTATATTTTTATATTTTTTTGAAAAATACCCCCATAACTAGCAAATTCATAAGCTCTTACAATTAAATTTGCTAGTTGGAAAACGGAACAAAATATAGCAATAATCGGTTGGAAAACGTGGCAGATTAGGTTAGTATAGCAATTAACATTTTTTTATTGTCGAATAAAATATAATAATTTTAATTCTAATGACAGGATAAATCTTGTTTTATTTTGCTTCTTTTGAAGATTGCTTTTAAATAAATTTTAGTTTCAAGTGCAATTTTTGTTGATTTTTGCACTTGAAATACAGAAAACAACATTGTAGATGCAATTTGTTAGTGGTAAATCCAATTTTTTAAAATGAATAAAGAAAAATCAAATTTATTTTATAAATAGACATAATCATGTAGCGAACCTTTATTGTTTAAAAGAAACCACAGTAATTGATGGTGGTCCTAGAGATATGAATGATATAATAAAGCACTACAATAGAGGAAAGTTTGGTAATGCTACAAATCCTAATTTTGATATCTTATTTGATTTATTACTAAAATAAAAAACTAGTAAAATCATTGATTGTATCGATTAAAAATATTATTAACTCATGAGTTATTAACTCTCGAGTTAATAATGCTAAAACTGCTATAAAATGTAATATATTTTATCAATTTACTTTATAAGTTTAACCACTTTGTTGAGAGCGCTACTATGTTTCATTCTAAATTAAAAAGAGAATATTATTTATTTTCTAAGAGTGGATTTACTAGTGACTTAATTGATTCAAATATGGATAATATTCATTTATATATTTTAGATGATTTATTTAATATCTAATATTTTCTC
>CAKPAV010000071.1 GCA_934133115.1 uncultured Bacilli bacterium | reverse complement strand
TTTTCTACACATGCACTAATAACATTATTTGATCCTAATACATTCGTTTTAACAGCTTCAATAGGAAAGAACTCACAAGATGGAACTTGTTTTAATGCCGCAGCATGGAAAACATAATCTACACCTCTAAATGCTCCAACTATAGAATTATAGTCACGAACATCGCCAATATAAAACTTAACTTTTGTTGCATACTTAGGATACTTACTATTTAGTATACATCTCATCTCATATTGCTTTTGTTCATCACGTGATAATATTCTTATTTCTTTAATATCTGATTTTAAAAATCTACCTAGCACTGCCTTACCAAAAGATCCAGTACCTCCAGTAATCATCAATATTTTGTTTTTAAAAACGCTCATAAATAATTCCTCACATAATAATTTGTTTTTAATCATTTGTTTAATAATTTATTAATCAATGATAGTGCTGATTTTTTTGTGTATTTTCTACTTTCAATCAAACAATTTTTGTGGATAACATTACATAATTCTGGATTATTAATTAACGTCATTATTTTTGAGTTTAAATCATCGATGTCTCTAGTTTTAAAGATCAATCCATTATATTTGTCTTTGATTATATCACAATTATATCTCCAATCACTAGCAATAACCGGAACCCCTGAAAACATAGCATCAATTAATGTACCTGCGAATCCTTCACCTTCATAAAATGTTGGAAATAGTAGTGCATTGTACTTGCTAATAATTTCTGTACTTTTAGATGCATCGACAATTCCTTTATAATTAATAAATGTAGAATCATTTTCTTTTAAAATTTTATCGAATTTTTCTTTATACTGTTTCTCTATTGGACCATAAATATCAAGTTTTATTCTTATACCCGATTTGCTTAAAGAAGATACCGCTGAAATAGCATCTTCCACACCTTTGCTATAAGTAATTCTTGAAAAAACACATGTCTTAAATATATTACTAAAGCCGCAATATTCTTCTATAATAGGGATGTCTTTAAAATTGGGAACCACTTCTACTTTATTTAACCCTAATTCATTCAGTTTTTTTTGCATAGTAGGAATTTCCACCCATATTCCGCTAAATGAACTTAAATCATTTAAAACTTTTTTGTTTGCAAGCAAATAATTGGATAGCCATCCGCCTATGACATCGTAAAATATTTTCTTTTTATATTTTTTATTAAAATATACTAATAACTTTGAAAAAACTTTAACACCTCGTTGTGCTGGCAACATAATAATAATATCACATAGTTTAAACACTTTTTTTATATTCAACAATAAAGAAAATGGATGTGATTTCCAGTTTGCGGTGTCTACTTTAAATAGTTCATTATCGGCTAGAAGATTGCATAAATTGTTAGTTTTGACTGTTTGGCCATTTGTTTTTTTGTAACCAAATCCACCTATTATTGCTATTTTCATTTTAATAATACCTTTACAATTCTTTCACATGCATGTCCATCACCATATGGGTTAGATGCATGAGCCATTTTGTTATACTCGACTTCATTTTCTAATAACTTTTTAAATTCTTTATATATTGTATTTTCACTAGTTCCAACTAATTTTAAAGTTCCAGCTGCAATTCCTTCAGGCCTTTCAGTTGTATCACGCATAACTAATACAGGTTTTCCGAGTGATGGAGCTTCTTCTTGAATCCCTCCACTATCAGTCAAAATCATATAGCTCTTATCCATAAAATTATGAAAATCTAAGACGTCTAATGGTTCTATAATATGAATTCTATCATCATTTCCTAATTCTTCTTGAGCCGCTTTTCTAACAAGTGGATTCATATGAATAGGATAAATAACCTTAACATCATTATGCTCATCTACTATACGTCTAATTGCTCTAAACATATTATGCATTGGTTCTCCTAGATTTTCTCTTCTATGCGCCGTAAGCAAAATCAACTTACTATCTTTTGCCCATTCTAGTTCGGGATGATAATAATCTTTCCTAATAGTTGTTTTAAGTGCATCAATCGCTGTATTGCCGGTAACAAAAATTGTGTCTTCTTTTTTTCCTTCTCTAACCAAATTGCTTTTTGCTAAATCAGTTGGAGCAAAATTATATTTAGAGATGATGCTAACTGCTTGTCTATTAAATTCTTCTGGATAAGGAGAAAATATATTATATGTACGCAATCCAGCTTCAACATGTCCAACTGGAATTTGTAAATAGAAACAAGCCAAAGCAGTTACAAATGTGGTAGATGTATCACCATGAACTAAAACTATGTCTGGTAATTCTTTTTCCAAAACTATTTTTATTTTCTCTAATATATTGATCGTTACATCAAATAATGTTTGATTATCTTTCATAATAGACAAGTCATAATCCGGTTTAACATTAAAAACATTTAAAACGCTATCTAACATTTGTCTATGTTGACCTGTAACGCACACAACAGTATTAATTGCTTCATGCTTTTTAAGCTCATTAACTAAAGGACACATTTTGATTGCCTCTGGTCTTGTACCAAATACAGTCATTACTTTTTTTATCATATAATCATTTCCTCGAAATTCCTAATTTTAATAAGTAAAATTATAATTTATAAACATTATTATCTAAAGTAATAATATTTTGTGTATCAAAAATAACCTTTCCTTTTAATCTTTCTTGATTTTCAACGATATGCTTATGTTTAACCATAACAATTATTAAATCAACTTCATCTAAAAATTTATCAAAATCATGATACTGATTTTCAACAATGTCCTTTTTTATCCAAGGATCAAAGACTTTTAATGGCTCAGCCAAGTGTTCTTTTTGATGTTCAAGTAACTGAAGCGTTGGACTTTCACGATAATCATCCACATTTTCTTTATATGTTAATCCATAAATTCCAACTCTCTTGATATCTGTCAATCCTTTTTCTTTCATTATTTCATAAGTTCTCTTTAAAACAAATTCAGGCATAGAATCATTAACTTTCATTGATTCACCAATAACTTTTGTTAAACTTGGATAATCTCCAACCAAGAACCATGGATCAACAGAAATGCAGTGTCCTCCAACACCAGGGCCTGGTTGTAAAATATTAACACGTGGGTGCATATTACAAATTCGAATAATCTCATAAACATCCATATTGTCGTGGCGGCATATTTTAGCTAATTCATTTGCAAAAGCTATGTTTACTGCTCTAAAAGTATTTTCAATTACTTTTGTCATTTCAGCACTCTTGATATCAGTTGTAACCACTTTACCATCTGTTAATTTTTGATATAATTCAGCGATTTTTTCACCAACGGCTTTTTCATCAGCACCAATTGTTCTAGAATTATGTTCTAGTTCATAAATCATATTACCTGGTATAATTCTTTCAGGTGCATGAACTAAGTGAATATCTTTTCCAATTGTAAATCCGTGTCTTTCTACTATTGGTTTCACACATTTTTCAATTGTTCCTGGGGAAACTGTAGATTCAATAACTATAATTGCTCCTTTTGGACAGACCTTTAAAACACATTCAACTGCAGAAATTACATATGATGCATCAACTTTTTTGCTAAATTTGTCATATGGTGTTGCAACAGCAACAATATACACATCTGTGCTGATATATTCTGTTGAAAAAGTAATGCTTTTACTTACAGCATTATCGTATAGTTCTTTTAAACCTTTTTCTTCAAATGTTACTTGTCCAGAATTTAATGTTTTGACTAATTCACTATTATAATCAGTTCCAACAACATCAACTCCTTTGGCCGCAAACATTAGTGCGGTTGGTAATCCAATGTACCCTAAACCTACTACATTAATTTTCATAAAACAATACCTCCATTTAATATTTCTATGAATTTTTCAGAAGCAGTACTTCTTAAATGATTTTTTAAAATACTCTCTATAGCTTTATCTTTGTTTTTTATAAATTCGCTATGATTAGTATATAATTGATTTGCTGCATTAATTAATCCTTCATCATCTCCAGGATTTACATGAATACCACAATGACTTTCATCAAGTATATCACAAGCATCGCCAGCAGCAACTAGCAAAGTTAGACACCCAAATGCGAGAGATTCATATAATTTAGTTGGCACACTATCTTTCATATTTTTTGTTTTTAATGGAACTAATGCAACTGAACTATCAGTTAAAATAGTTTTTACTTGGTCGAAAGATACAACACCAGTAAATACTATGTTTTTTAATTCTTGCTGTTCAATGTGTTGCTTAATTTTATCTTTTTCTACACCATCACCAGCAATTATAAATCTCACATTAGAATTATTCCTAAAATGATTTGCAAGTAAAATTACTTTGTCAAGTCCTTGAGCCATACCAATCTTTCCACAAAAGCAAAAAGTAAAGTAATCTTTTATTTTAAACTTTGAAGAAAACTCATCATCATGGTTACAATTTAACATAGTATCATCAAATCCGTTTTCCACAAGACAAACTTTCTCCTTTTCTTTCTTAAGTTTGTTTTTTATTTTTATAACTTTTCCAGGACTTACTGTTGTTATTATGTCAGCGCATTTATAGAGACGATTAGAAATGAAATTAAATAACATACTATAAATACTATTCTTACCAAAACTATTCATTTCAATAGCAACATCTGGCCATATATCTCTTACATCGAAAATCAATTTTGCTTTATACTTATTTTTTCCATATAATCCAGCGTAAGTTGGAATTAGGTTCGGAGATGAAACTAGCACATAATCAAAACTATTTTTATTTTTAGAAATATATTTTTTGGTTATAAAATAAAATTCCAATTCTAACTTCAAACGATTTAAAACATTTTTTTTCTTATAAATATGATGTTTTGAATAAATAATCTTTAAATTTTCTTGTTCAACAATTTTTTCTTCTTCACAATTTTCATAATTCATAGTAAGTATTTCAACATACCAATTGTCTTTTAATAAACTATTGACAAAAGAAGATATTCTATTAGCTATTGGGGTATGCTCTGGCCTATATGACAATGTTTGTATAAAAATTTTTTTCATTTTTTTCTCCTACTGTTTAACTTCATTAGAAACAGGTTCAATACTTCCTTCTTTAATATCAGATCTCTTGAAAATCTTTTTTATAGTTAAGAAGAAAATTTTTATATCAAGCCATAAAGACATATGTCTTAAATAATATTCATCCAAATTAGCTTTTTGTTCATTAGTGACTAAATCTCTACCATGAACTTGAGCCCAACCAGTAATACCTGGTTTAATTTGATATATTCCTCTTTCTTTTCTTAATTCATCAATTTCTTTTTCTTTTTCAACTAAAGGACGATATCCTATTAAAGCCATTTTAAAAGTTAAAATATTAAATAGTTGTGCAAATTCATCAATAGACGTTTTGCGAATAAATGCACCGACTTTTGTAATATAAGAATAAGCATCATTAAAATCGCGACTTGCAATATGTTTAGGCGCATTAGTGGACATACTACGCCACTTCCAACATTTAAACTTCTTACCATTCTTACCAATTCTGCTATGCTTAAAGATTGCCGGTCCTTTTGAATCTATTCTTATAGCAATAGCCAATATAATCCAAAATGGTGATAAAACAACCAATGTTAAAAAGGCAATAATCCAATCAATTATTGATTTAAAAAATATATATACTTTTTGAGATGTTTTTAATTTATATGGTACTTTTACACTATATTCTACTTCATTATGTTCTTTTTCCTTTGTAGCAACTGCAACGTTACTATTTACTGCGTTTTCGTATAATTTGTCTTTTTGATTCATGAATTCTGCTCCTATCGTAATGAAGTATTATCCAACTAATTAATAATCATAATTTGATTGTGATTTTGCATATAAAGAAAATTGCTACATTACCCATAGCAATTTGTCCCTGCATTTAAATATACTACTATGTAGTATGTTTTGTCAAATTATAAGTACATATACCCACACTTTTGGTAGAGGTTTCACAAAAAAGAACAATTAAAAACTAATATATTTTATAACTCCTTTTGATGATTAAATATATTTTTCTAATTCTTTCGCAGCATTTTCCCAATTAAATTGTTTACTAACATTTTTAGCGTTTTTTCTTAAGCATTCATAACTAGCATAATTATTAAAAATATTCTTTAAAAGTAATACAATTTGTGTAACATTTCTTTCATCAACAAATTGCATTGATTTTGTATCAAATATTTCGCTTATTCCTTGATTAGTGCATCCAATAGTAATTAATCCAACATTCATAGCTTCTAAATATACAATGCCTAATGCTTCATAAAATGAAGGCATAAGGAATATATCATTATTTTTAAGCTTTTCTAATAATTGAGGTTGATTTAATTCTTTAATGATTTTAACATTATTAGTTAAATTATAATCATTTATAAGTTTAATATTTTTGTTATATTCTATTCCATTTCCAACAATAGTCCATTTAAAATTAATATTTGGTAATTCTTCTTTTACTATATGAAGTGCTTCAATAATATATTTATAACCCTTAATAGAATACATATTACCGACAGTTATAATATTAAAATTATTTGTTTTGTTAACGAATTTAGGTAATTGGGTATTAATAAACATATCATTACATCCGTTATAAACTACATGGGCATTTTTATATTTTGGCAATTTAGTTAATAAATCTTTCTTAACAAGTTCAGATACACAAATAATTTCATCACATTTTTTATATGCTTTTTTATAAAATTGATTTAAATATATTTTACGGAATACTGGATGTTTTTCATCTATTCTTCTAAATATATTACGCGAATGTAAGTAATGAATTACTTTAATATTTGATTCATGTAGATAATCAATAATTAAATTTTGAAAAACTACTGGATAAAAATGGATAATTGCAGTATCAATATCATAAGTTTCTATTATTGCTTTTAAATCTAATTTAAATTTAATACCTAAAGGTAACATTAATTTATGAATAAATTTATTTTTATATTTAACATAATGAATATCAATTCCTTCATATACTTCATCTTTTTTATCTTCTTCACTAATTTTAATAATACTTATATCATATCCAAGCTTTTTAATAGCTAAAGCATAATCATGTAAATATATGCCATACCATTTTTTATCATTACTTGGATATATAGATGTAACAAAAGCAATATGTTTTGATGATTCTTTTTTTACTAATACATTAACAATATCCAAATGATAATTGATGCTTATTGGAATAACACAAACTAATAAAGTAATAGCAAAAGATAAGAATGCCCAATCAAATAATAATATTGATTCACATAAAGAATAAAGCATGTATGATACAAATGTTCCTAATAATAAAATATATGATGCTTTATTTTTATATTTAAGTTGGTGAATGCATTTTAATATATAAATAATAGCTAATAATTTTAAAATAGTCATTAAAATACCACCACTAAGGAGATCTTGGTTATATGCAGTATGGAAAGCATCATAATTAGAATATTCTTTAACTAACGCTAAGGCACTTTCATAACCAACACCCATATAGATGTTTTTATAATTTAATCCAGCGATTGATTTTACAAATTCTTGAATTCTTGATGTAAGTGTTTTAGATGAATAAACTAATTTAGATAAATAATTCTTAATATTACTTGGTAATTTTATTGGAGTAATATCAGATATTATTAATCCTAAAATAATTAAAACAAAAGCAATAGATAATAAAATCGTTACTTTTTTCCATGTTTTTTTTATGTGTAAAACGCCATACATAAATAAGAATAAATATATAATTACTGCACAAATAAATGAGGTTTTTGCATAAGCTAAAAACATAAAAATAACAAAGTAAAAAGATATAAATAAATATCTTAGTTTTTTATTAAAATTCATTATAAATAAAGATGAAACAACACCTAAAAATAATATTATTCCATAAGTATTTTTATTTGTATAGAAAGATGCTGAAAACCATAACGAATGATCACTTAAAAAATCCTTAATAATAACAGGTAAATCTTTTATACAAAAATATATTGTTGATATAAAAGATAA
>CAKPAV010000070.1 GCA_934133115.1 uncultured Bacilli bacterium | reverse complement strand
TGCTTTTTATTATTGTAAAAAATTAAATTTAACATTTCCAGAAAACGTAGAAGAAATTGGACGCGATTCATTTAGCGATATTAATATTTTATATATTGATAAAGTAAATACAAAATTTGATAAAAATTCTTATTTAAGAGATTCGTCTTCCATACATAAAGTTTTATGTTCATTTTCCAAAGATAAAGCACCTAGCACAGAATATTTTTCAAAATGGATTAATAACTTCCTTAGAAGCATGCACACATCAATTATTTATTCAGCTTCAACATATGGTGAACTTGATAACGGATTAGAATACGTTATAACAAAAAATGATAATGATGAAAAAGAAGCATATATTACTAAATTTGAACATCAATATCCATATGACCAAAGTCAAATAAGCGTTGTAATCCCTGATTATGTAGATGATGTACCTGTCACAGTCATTGATAGTAATGCATTTGATGGAAGTGATTTTTCTGGATGTAGAAGCATTGATTTAATAGAATTACCATCGACATTATTAAGAATTAATAATTCTGCTTTTTATCAATGCCAATTCCTAAAGACTGTGATTATGGATAAAAACATTACTTATATTGATAAAGGGGCATTTTCGCTTTGTAATATGCTCGAAACTATATTTTATAAAGGCACAGTTGATGATTTTTCAAAAATTGACATTGACTTAAATAGTAATTATATGGTTAATAGTTTTATACCAAAAGTGTCTTATTATTCTGAGTCTGAACCAACAGATGATACACATTCTTATTGGCGCTATGTTAATAACGAACCCACAAAATGGTAGAAAGTGAGCATAGATTATGTACATAGTAGATGAAAAAGACGAGTATAGTGAAGTTGATTTATTGGATTATGATTGTCTTATAAAAAAAGCTAAAAAAAGATTTAAAGTTAATGCTATCATTTCCATAGTAATTCTTGGTATATCCGCTATAGTGGCGCTTATAGGATTGCTGATGAAATTAAAAGTTATACCATTAATTTTTAATCTTCGAGCTTATGATGTGCTTATGACTTCTTTATTTTTACTTTTTCCATTTTTTATTTCTTCAGTGAATATACTTGGAAAAATAACCGAACTTAAAAATTTAAAAAATGGTAGAAAAAAAGTTGAAATTTATTTGGAAAATCATAAAAACAAAGATAATTCTCAAGTGTTTAATGAAAATAATGAAGTTGCAGTTAATGACAATATTATTGTAAATGAAGAAGTTATTAATTCATTCAATCATGATGATAGTCTATACATAGTAGAAAATCCAAATAAAGAACCAGGCGGTAATGGTGGTATTAATACTGCATTTAATATTTTATGGTTTATATTTGTTGGGTTATGGGAAGTAATAATAAATTTCTTTACGGGAATTGGTTATTGTTTAACTATTATAGGTATTCCAGCTGGTATAACTTGTTTTAAATTTATACCATTAATATTTAGACCAGCGGGCAGAGAAGTCATTCTAAAATATGGTTCACATCCAGTATTGAATACCCTTAATCTTATTTTTGGCGGTTTAATATCATATGTATTATGTTCGATTTATGGATGTATATTATGTATAACTATAATAGGAATACCTTTAGGAAGACAAATGTTTAAAATAGGAAAATTATTTTTAGCACCTTTTGGTTCAATGGTTGTATTAAAAGATCAATATACGGAAAATCGTGATTTAGATTATGATTTAGAAATATTTATTAATCAATTATGTTTAGAAGATCGCAATGTAAAATTGAATGATGGAAGAGTAGTACCTGCAAGTGAAGCAATGAAACTAGTCTTAACAAAAGAAGATAGAGAATATATTATCAAAGAATTAAAAAAATATGAAACCATTGAAGTTAATTCTAATGGGCAAGCATCCGTAACAGTTGCTTTTCCGGACATAAAAATAAATCAGTCCTGCATTGAAAGCATAATTAATAATTTGTTTAGCGCTTTAGTTGGAGGAATTATAGGTGTTTTAGTTCTATATTTGATAATATTTATTTTTAATCTCATTTGGGATACTGGAATAACTAATTTCTTTAAAGTCTATCCAACTGAAGGTTTATTAATTATAGTATTTTATCTAATAATGAGTGTAATCTACACCATAATTGCTACGATAAAATTTAATAAAAACAGCAAGGTTATTCAAATAATAAAGCCAGCGTATTTACAAAAATGGAAAAACATCACAACTTACTATCCAACTAAGTTTAAAACAAGTGGTAGAAAACTTCGTAAACAAGCGAAAAATCCCACAAATAGAAAAGAATATGTAATTGCGCAAAGTTTACCAAGTATGATTCATAAAATATTAAAATAACATAATTTTAAAAGGCAAATTTAAAATTTGCCTTTTTGTGTGTTTTATATTTATTTAATACGATTTGTGCTATCTTTATCAAAGAAATGCATTTTAGTTGTATCAAATGAGAATTGATTAGAAGTGTGAGGTTTAATATCATTAAGCGCACTAGTATTAATAATAATTTTTTGTTTTCCTAAATAACCATAAACAATTAATTCATGACCCAATAATTCTGATAAATCGCAATCAATATCTAATGGTTCAGATAATGTTTCAACTTGAGATTTTTTATCTAAATAAATATCTTCAGGTCTAATACCAAGAACAATGTTATTAACATTATTTAAACAATCTTCATGGATTTTTGTAAATCTTATCTTGTCATTTTCATATTTTTTATTTTCTTCTTCGATTTGAATTTTAATTATTTCATTTTTACGTGCGTTAGAGGTTTTAGCTAGTTTATCATTTAATGAATTAATTAAAGAGTCATGATGATTAGATAAATCTACTAAAGCATCTTCATATTCTTTATTTACACTTATAATTTTTTCTTTAACATATTTATTTAATAAAGTAGTTTGTGCTTTAGTTAATTTGATCTTAATATTTGCATTATCATCTTGACCTTCAATAATAAAATATTCTTTTTCAAAAGTGCCATTAATAAAGTTCATAGCAGGAGCGCCAATAAATCCGGCGACAAAGATGTTATTCGGATAGTTATAAACATCTTTTGGAGTACCAATTTGTTGAATATAACCATCTTTCATAACGACAATACGACTTGCCATAGTCATAGCTTCCGTTTGATCATGAGTAACATAAATCGTTGTAGCGCCAACTTGTTCATGAATGCGAGCAATTTCACTACGCATTTGGACACGGAGCTTAGCATCTAAGTTACTTAATGGCTCATCCATTAAGAATACTTTTGGATTTCTAACGATGGCTCTACCTAAAGCTACACGTTGTCTTTGTCCACCAGATAATGCTTTAGGTTTACGGTTTAAATATTGTGTTAAGCCTAAGATTTCTGCAGCTTCTTCAACACGGCGAGCAATTTCTTCTTTTGGTACTTTTTTAAGGCGAAGACTAAATGCCATGTTTTCATAAACAGTCATATGAGGATAAAGCGCATAATTTTGGAAAACCATCGCGATATCACGATCTTTAGGTTCTAAATCATTTACTAATGTATCCCCAATATAAAGTTCTCCACTAGTGATTTCTTCTAATCCTGCGACCATACGGAGTGTGGTAGATTTACCACATCCAGAAGGTCCAACGAATACAATGAATTCTTTGTCTTGAACTTCTAAATTAAAGTCAAAGACAGCTTGTACATTGTTATCGTAAATTTTATTAATATTTATAAATTTTAATGTTGCCATAATTACGCTCCTTATAATTTCATACCGGTTGTTGCAATACCTTCGACAAAGTAATTTTGGAAGATTGCATAAAGAATTAAGATTGGTAAGATTGTTAAAATACTACAAGCCATAATAGCTGGATAGTTCTTACCCGCAAAGTCTTTGAAATTTGCCACTACTAATTGAAGAGTATACATATCTGGATTTTGTATATAAATATAAGGTCCTAAATATGCATTGTAATGATTAATAAATGATAATAATCCTTGAGCTAATAATGCTGGAACAATTAATGGTAAAATAATTCTAATGAAAATTGTAAACCATGATAATCCATCCATTTTAGCTGATTCAATAAGGCTATCTGGAATTCCATACATAAATTGTCTTAAGAAGAATATCGTTGAAGCACTTCCCCATAAACCCGGAACAATCAATGGAAGGAATGTATCAATCCAACCAAATGAATCATACATAAGGTAATGCGGTACTAATAATATTGTACCAGGAATCATCATTGTGAAAATCAAAATATTAAAGAAAGTTTTACTTAATTTAAATTTTATTTTAGCAAAAGCGAAAGCCGCTAGAGCGGAGAAGAATAACGAGACCACTGTTGGGACTACTGAAACAAGCATTGTGTTTAGAAACCCTGTTAAAATAAGTGGCACACCATTGCTATCAACATAGGCAAATACTTCTTTATAACCTTGTAGTGAAAATCCATCATTTGCACCAATAATTGTGAAAGCATCTGACATTGCATCGCTTTTAGTTTTAAATGAAGTAATAACAATAATTAAGAATGGAAGAATTACTACTAACGAGGCAAATATTAATCCGGCATATATAAGTGTAAGATTAATTTTCTTTGAACGTGATTTATTCTTCTTCTTTTTTGGGGTAGCAGTTCTTTGATTTGGCATTACATTACTCAACATCATAGTTCACCCACTTTTTCGATAACCAGAAGTTTAATCTAGTTAATAAGAAGATAAATAAAGCAAGAATCATACTAGCGGCACATGCTACACCCATTTGTGGTGATCCTCTAAATGCTTTATTAAAGATATAGAAGACAATAGTCATACATTTTTCGCCACCGGCATTAATAACGGAAATTCTGGTGAATTCTTGGAATATACCAATTAATCCCATAACTAATACATAGAATATTGTTGGGGTAATTGATGGAATAGTGACATGAAAGAATACTTGAAGAGGATTTGCTCCATCAATACGTGCAGCTTCTTTTAATGAATTATTAACATTAGTAATCGCCGCGGTAAATAATAAGATACGGTAACCACTAACAGACCAAAGTCCCATAATCATAATTGCCCAAATAAAGTATTTTTGATCAGCAAACCAGGCAATATCTAAACCGAACACTTTGTTAACTAAGCCATAGTTAGCGTCAAGTAGCCAGTTCCACATAAATGTTGTCGCCGCCACTGAACAAACATAAGGAATAAATAATATTACTTTAAAAGCTTTAGTAAATTTAACTTTCTTAGAAAGTAATTCCGCAATAATAATTGATAAAATTATAGAAATTGGTAATTCTAGAAATAAAATGAAATTGTTTTTGAGTGCCTTATAGAAATAAGCATCGCTAAATACTACTTTATAATTATGTAATATGTCATTAAACGAATAAAACTCCGCACCTTCAAAGTTTATACCTGGCATATTCATAAATGACATAACTACTGCCATTCCTAAAGGGATAATTGTGAAAATAAGTAGGCCGATGATGGGAAGAGAAGTAAAAAGTGTCCCAGTCAACTCATTTTTTAACCTTCGCTTATTTTTCTTTTTTTTGACTTGTTCCATAAAGTTAATCCTTATTTTTCTGTGTATTTTAATAATCTATCAAATGTGCCTGTATAGTCATTAGTGGAATAGAAACCCTCTAATGTATTACGATAGTTACGTACAGTTTGATTTAAGTAGTTAGCCCAACAACCTTCTGAATCAATCCAGTCACCATCTTTTAAATACCACCAGTCACCTGGAGTTTGATATTCTGCTCCATCGATGAATATTTCTAAGTTTTGTGGATCTTTTCCTTCGTTAACATCTTGTTTAACTAATTCAGAAGCAATGGATTTTTGGTTTGGAATAATTGTTCCAGCTTCAGCAAGAATTCTTTGTCCTTCTTCAGTTGTAGCAAATTTTGTGAATAAATAGCCAGCATTTTTAATTGGTGATTTACTCCATACGCACCAAGCATTTGAGCCACTATGTGCTCCCTTGATACCTTTAACTGTTACATTATCATTTTCATCAAATTCTTTATACATTAACATTGGAGCCACATCCCAACTTCCTTCATCCATTGAATCACGGAAGTCTTGGACACAAGCACGAACATCAACAAGCATTGCCACGTGCTTATTTGAGAAATAACCAGCACGACCATCAGTAGAGAATATAGCCGGGTTAGGAGAAATCTCTTTATTCATGATTTTCACTTGTGCATTACCATATTTTTCATTTTCTGCTGGAGTATATGTTGTTACCTCATTACGCATGATTTGATTATTTTTGGTAATACCCGCTTCTTTTCCACCTGCAAGTTTATAAGGTACTATTTCCCAGAATATATCAGTAACACCTTTTTCACTAGCATAATAGTGATTGCTATCTTTTATTCCTGATAAAGACATATATTCGCTAAATGCGCGGCGTTGAGAAGGTAATACCACACATTTACTAGCTAAATCATCAGTTAAGAAGAATTTATCTTCATAAGAAATAATTTCGTCTGTCGCGTAAGAATTATTATTAACAGTTAACGCTTCTTTTACTTTATAGTTAACAGTAGCGTCCGCTAAAGTGAAAGTATAATAACCGCCATTATATTTAGAATCAGAAGAATCTAAGTATTGAATACAATCGCCCCCAACAGAAAAACCATAATTAAACCACCAAGATGTCAAGAAACCTTCTTTACAACCTGCTGCTTTATTTTTTGGGTTGGATTGTAATTTATTAGCAAGTTCTGCACATTCTTGCCAACTCATTTCTATTTTGTTATTAAAATAATATTTTCCATCGCTATATTTGAAATATGCTTTCTTAGGGTATGTAGTTTTATTAGCGCTATTATAGGTATCAATATCTTTTTCATAAATTGATATTTCTTTAACATTAGCGTTAGCTAAGAATGTTTTATTATAATAAATTGCGGTTGAACCAGTTCCCTTAGGAATTCCATAATAATGAGCATTTTCACTATTAGATGTTGTTGTTACTGGATCATATTTATATCTTCCAACTCCGCCTTCAAACATATCTGCAAGTTGACTTTGCATATTAAGTTCAGGATATTTACTATTAATATAAGGATCTAAATTCTCCATAAATCCTAAAGTAACGAATTGCTTATAATATTCATCTGAAGCTAAGAAAACATCTGGACCTTGTCTACTAGCAAGGGTGGTTTTCATTTTTTGTTCCCATCCACTCGCGGCATATGGAACAAACTTAGCACTAATATTATAATCTTTGTACTTTTCATTAAAAGCACTTACTAATTGCTCCATCCTCGTTCTTTCATCACCATCACAATACCCCCATACTTTAATTTTTGTACCTTCTTTTGATACCATTAGATTTCCATCTGAGTCAAACGAAATATCTTCTCCTGAATCATTAGAATTACAACCAGTTAATGCTGTTAAAGCAATTAACATCGATATCAATAAACCTTGTTTTTTCATAATGTTTCCTCCATTAATTATTTATTTAGAAGGCTAAATAATTTATTATTAGCCTCGTCTTCCGTTAAAAGTTTATAATTTGAAAATCTTGCAGTTGCCGAATATGAGCAAATTCCAATAATGCTTTCTTCTACATAATCATCAATTGATGTGACTGAATGTAGTTCAATTTGTTCTTTTGGGACAAATGCCTTATTCTCTAGTGTTATTTCACTAGTATTAGCAAAACATAATTCATCATTAACTAAGAAACCTAATGTATCTCCATTACGGAAAAGCGCTAATTTAACACCGTACTTTTCAAAATCATCACTAGGATTAACAAAATCTTCATTAGTGTAAGTTCCGCCTTTTTCCACTGTCCAGTTCCAACTTAAGTTATCTAAAGAACGTTGTGTTACACCAAATCGACCTTTTTCATTTTTCTTAACATAAAGTGTAAATCTATTTTGAAAGAAATATGTTGTTAAGCCAATTTTAGGATTATCACTTTTATTTCCGCCAATTGCATCAATAAACATTTCAAAATAATAATTTGTTCCACTAAAATCTTTAATAAACGCAATAGAAGACTGGGAATTAGAATTTAACAATACACTACCAGTTCCATCAGCTTTATCATTACTTAAATCAAAGCCATAATTTGGGA
>CAKPAV010000069.1 GCA_934133115.1 uncultured Bacilli bacterium | reverse complement strand
CGTAAATTAGCCTCATCATATAATGCATCAATATTGAATTTTTTTATGCATAAACTTCCAATAGGATATAAGTACTTATTATTTATTACATTATGTATTTTAAACAAATATCGTAACCCTTCTTTACCACATATACATATAGTTTCACAATTTTCATCTTCATCACAGTCTACAATTTCCCACTCTTTTACAGCATTTTCCCAATTGGATGATTCAGAAGCTTCTAAAACTGTATTTATTAATTTTTTATATTTATTGTTCATATTGAATCCCCCTAAAGAAGTTTATTATTATGCATTAATGAATTTGGTAAAAGTGTTTAATATTTTAATCATTATGAAAACATTTCTTTGATACTTTCAATTTCTATCATAAACGCATCATTGCTTATAGACAATACATAGGTTAAAGGTAATATTTGTGAATAAGGATGATCATTATCGTTTAGCATGGTTTTTAAACACATCAAAGACGTCTTATTCCATTTAGGATATTTTGAGTTAATAGGGAATGGATCATTGTTGTTATTTAATTTGTCTACCTCGATAATTTTATCTTTTGTTAAATAATGTGCTTTACCTTTTTGTGGAAAACAATCTGAAAGTCCTTTTGTTATTCTTTCTTGTTGATAATCATAAAGTTTCTTTTCAATATAAACTCTTAAGGATGCTAAATAAAATACTCTATCTTTTGCTAAAGATGAAAAAGAAGTGTATTTTGGTAATGCTTTGAATGAATCAATTGCATTAAATAATTGATCGTTACTTATGTTAATTGTATTTATAGATACGCTGCTAGGAGAATCATAATGAAGAATTTTACTTATATCGTTAGATCTGTTTGGATTACTGCCACTAATATCTAGTTTTGTTCTTTCGTTAATTAAATTAACTACAGATGAACTAATATCGTGCGATGATTGGTCGCAAATTTGTTCCAAACAAATATATGCGCCTTTTTTTTGTTTGAAATCCATTTTCATCAACTCCATATTTAAATTACCTGTTGTTAAATCAACGTGAGATGTTAAATAGTATCTTTTAAATAATGAGTCATGGTATTCATTAGCAATATTAATGAAATTTGGATTACATGTAAAAATAATTACTTTTTTCTTGTTCTCATTTGCTAATTTTATAAATCTAAAAACATTTTTATATTCATTGGCAACGTCTAAATCTGTTAATGGATCGTCAGCAATTACTAACTCCTTATCACTTCCAATAATTGTTAATTCTTTAATAATTGAATACATTTCATGCTTTTCACCTTCACTATAAGTCTCCATATTTCTTGGTGTAGAAATTATGATTGTTTTGTTTTTATTATCAAATTCTATAGAACTATTTGGATATAATAATGGAAAATATTTTTGGATAGTTGATTGTGATGATAACATGTTATTATATGCATTATCTCTATCAATAATATATTTTTTAATGTTATTGTTTGCTGTATTATATTCAACTAATTTTTTTGATAAATTGTCTTCCAAATCTTTATTGCCTAAAGTTTTTAAAAGAGAAATATATTTATCATCGCTTAGGCTTGTTATTGCTGCAATTGTCTGATTGATAGCATCAAGTTTAGAAATGTTCTTAGGTATGCTAAACAAAAAAGTATAATTTTCAAAAAACATAAATTTTGCATTTTTTATTTTTTGACGTATCTTGATAATGTCGTTATATACATTATCATCTTTTCTTCCACATAAAGGACAGCCTTCTCTTTTTATATCATCTTCATGTTTTTCTATGTCATATGAGTTATAAATTAATTTTCTATCAATATATTTTAAAATTTCTAAATCTGCTAGTTTATCTGATTCAGTTAAAGAAATTAATTCATCTTTTCTTACAAGTAAATTCTTTAATTCGTTTGGATATTCTAAAATATATTTAAGCTTTTCTCTATCAGTTGTGTCTAGTGGGACAAAATTGGTAATCATTCCGTTTTCTGCAATTTTTATTAAGGTTGGTTTTGCTTTCTTTTTAATTGTTGACAATGTTGTAGTTCCGTAAAGTGCTTTCATTACATTGTCCGAAGAAAGTTCTGCTTTACTATTTTGAACAATTGAATTTTCTCTATTATAATTGGAGGACATTGGACTGATTTCTATTTTTTTCTTTTTTCCCTCAATTGCCTTATAAATACCTTCAGTACTATCATAATTATAAACATCACATTTGCCATCATTTTGGGCCTTTAAAATTTTAAATAGAGTGGTTTTTCCTACACCGTTAGGTGCAAAAATAATTTGAGCATCATCTTGAATCTCAAAATCTTTTGGCAAAACCACATAAGCAAAATTAGCAGTGTTTGTTGGATCTATAATATTCATATTAAAACCTCATTTCTTTCTTACATAATATTTTTTATTGATGTTTTTGTTTAAAAAGTTATTTCATACTTATATGTTTTTCACATATTTAGGTTAATACATAGGCTTTTATTTTCTCCTATGCTTGAATGTATTAATTTTTCGAAATTCAATATTTGTGTTTTAGCTAGCACCCAAAATAGTGTGTTTTGTATACTGATTTTGGCATAAATTTTATCGGCCGTTATTGATTTAAAAGCATATTGTTTTTTATGTGATATGTTTTTAACGTATACTAAAGATTAAATTATAATTTAATTTACACTAATTAATTCTTTTTCTTTATTGGCTTCAATAGTGGTTAGATCTCTTACATTTGCCATATCCGCTAATAAACGAGAATAAGAAATGAGTGTTTTTTGTAAGTTTCTTAAATCTATTCTGAATTTTTCACGATTATTATCAAATCCAAAATCTGTTAAATGCCATTTAGCCGTAAAAGGACGCACTTTTTGGTTAAGAATAATAATTGCAATGGTGGTAAAATTTTTGGCCTTCCTACCATATTCTTTTAATATAGAACGAGTTATTTCAAAGATTTTGTAAATGCTTGTTAATGCACTTTGTTCGTCACCATCTTCATTACCTAAAGGTTGAGTTAAAACACGTGTTATTAATTCTACATACATTTGCCATGCTGCTTCAGCATCATAGTTTGTATATCTAAGTTTAAGTTCGGAACCGCCTTTTGACAGATTGATTTCTTCTATTTCAAAGTTATTCAAAACCTCAACTAATTTTTTTAATTTTTTACACATGGAGTATTTTTCCTCCTCAAAGGCATTGAATGATCATATTTTACTTTATCTTTGCGTTTAAATGCGCTATCAACTAATTTCATTAATATTTCATTATTAAATTCTATACGATTCCAATCAACGACAGTTATTGGATTGTGTAAGATAATGTTTTTCAATATTCTTTCAGGCAAATATGAAAAAGAGTTTTTAATTTCTTCAGAAGTCATGTTCTTCCATCTAGAACCAGGAGCAACTAATTCTTTTTCATCCTCATTTGATACTCTTACTTGTTGCAATCCGTAAATAGATGGCAAGTTTATAACTAAAATTCCCATTTGATGATTTATATCACTATCATACATTGCAGTATGGATTTCCCAATCAATATGTTTTCTGTTTTTTGTGTTTTTTCCGCATAACACTATTAAGACATTTGCTTCACGCATATATTCGTCTCGTATTTTTCTTCGTATTTGTTCATCCGTAAGATATGTATCATCAATATCCCCAGTATTAACAGAAAAGTCGTCAAAAATTGGCATACGTTTTTGTTTATCGGAATTATAATATGTTAGTTTTGTTAGATAGTCCTTATACCACTGATCTTCCGCATGATAATAACTAATAAAAACTTTGTGTCTTTCAATTCCCATTTTTACCTCCGTATTAGTTACAGAAACCTCAAATTTCTATAAATCTAAAGTAAACATAAAATTTATTAGAAAGGGTATTTATTATTTTAAATTTATTTTACCATTCCCTATTTACCACTAACATTATAACTAATTGTAAAGAATAAAAAAAGTAAAAAATTTTATTGCCTTAAGTTAATATTACATATTAAAAATTTTAAAAATAGTTGAGCAAAATTATAAAAATAAACTTGTTGTTAACAATTATTAACAAAATTAATGAATATTCATATTCTACCTTGACTAAAGCAATAACAGGTAGTTAAATGATTGTAAGGAACGGAGAATTATTTAATAAATATTTATTGATTTTGCTATAAATTGCATATTTAAAAATTCATCTGTTCTTTATGAAAGGTAATACAAAATGGAACAAGATTTATTTGAAAGATACTTAAATGAGAAAAATTGTAAATATGTTAAAATAGCATTAACAGATTCATCTTATAATACGGCTAGATCTAAAGGTGTAAAGAAAAATAATCCTAATTATGAAGAACTACATAAGCCACTTCCAACTAATCGTGATTTAGCTACAATTGGTGATGCATTAATGAAATTAATTTATGCAAGGCATTTCTATGAAGATGAAAAAATAGATAAATTATCTAAGAAAATCGAACAATATATCACCGATGAATATTTAGTTTCAGTTGTGGCAAAACATTATGATATTTTGAAATATTTGCGGTTTGATAAAGATAATAAATCGATGAAAGCCGATTATAAATATGAAAATAGAACAAAAACAGAAGGAAAAAATAAAAAGAATAATCCTAGAAAATATATTGCTACCGCTATTGAAGCAATGATTGGTGCAATATATATGGAAGAAAATGGTAATAACATAAAAGAAATAAGTGATTTGTTGACTAAATGTTGGATTAACTTTAATTAAAAAATATAAGAAAAACATATAAAAAAAGCAAGAGAACTAATTCAACTTGCTTTAGAAAAAGTAAATTAAAAAATGAAAATATTATTAATCACCCACTATTTTCTTATTAAATAATTTGTGCTCAGTATTTGTTATTATAACCGGAGAACGAGAATCACGATTAATAAATGCTTTTAATCTCTCATCATCACATTCATCAAATATATATTTAGGAGTTCCCATTTGAGCAATAATGCCTTTATCCATAAATATAATACGGTCGGATACTTCTTTAGCAAAACGCATTTCATGAGTGACAATAATCATGGTTATATGTTGACTTGCTAATTCTTTAATTACTTTAAGTACTTCATTTACCATTTCTGGATCAAGCGCAGAAGTAGGTTCATCAAATAAAATAATATCAGGATTCATCGATAAAGCTCTTGCAATAGCAACTCTTTGCTTTTGCCCGCCAGAAAGATTTTGTATTTTAAAATTAATTCTATCGGATAATCCAACTTTCTCTAAGTTTTTGGTGGCTATTTCAATAGCCTCTTTTTTATTACGCTTAAGTACTTTAACTTGCCCAATAACACAATTATCTAAAACATTCATATTATTAAATAAATTAAAAGATTGAAATACCATAGCAAGTTTAGATCGTACTTTATTTTGATTAATATTTTTATCTAAAATATTAACACCATTTAATAAAATAGATCCACTATCGGGAGATTCTAATAAATTAATGCAGCGTAATAAAGTTGATTTTCCAGAGCCAGAAGAACCAATAATAGTAATACATTCACCTTTTTTAACATCAAAAGAAATATCTTTTAAAACAATAGTGTTATTAGAGAATGATTTAGCTAAATGATTAATGCTTAAAATATTCATAATTAGTTAGCACCAACTTTCTTATAATGTGATAAATAGTTTTTAAGAGAAGTAGAGATTTTGTTACCATCTAATTTAAAAGCAATTAATTTTAAAATACCTGTCGATATAAGAGTTAATGATAAATAAATACAAGCAATAATTACATATGTAGCTAAATATTGATATCCTTTAGAAGCAGCACTAGAAGCCTGCCAATATAATTCAGACACCGCAATTACATTAAGAACAGAAGAGTCCTTAATATTTACTACCCACTCATTTCCAATCGTCGGAATTGAATTTCTAATAGCTTGTGGTAATGTAACATGAATTAATATTTGAAAATCATTCATCCCAAGAGATTTAGCGCCTTCAATTTGATCATTTCCAACACCATTTAAACCAGATTCAATAATCTCTCCCATATATGCCGTTGTATTAAAAGTGATTACAATTAAACCAGCTATAAACCAACCATTCCAAGTGTTAATACCCATCAAAACATTATTCCAATTTAAACCTAACATTTGTGAACCATATTTAAATAACATTGCTTGAACCATCATTGGTGTTCCACGAATTATAATTGAATATAAATTAGAAAGAAATTTCAAAGGAATGCGCCATAGTTTTTGGTATATTGAAACATTTTTAGTTTTTAATGATTTAAAATAAGCTAAAAATATTCCTAAAAATAATCCACCAAAAGTTCCAACAAATGATAGTACAATCGTAGCAAGCGTACCGTTAAGATAATTTTCCCAATATTTAGATAATAGATTAGTAATATCATTCCACATAAGCTTATTCTCCGCTTCTAGTAACAGCTTCACTCATCATTAAATTACGTAAATCTTGAGATATATAACTTAATGCTTCATTAATACATCTTTTTAAGTTATCATTACCTTTTTTAATACCAATTGATACACCAAGTTCAGATAAATCAACACCTAATATATCTTGTGATATACGAATTATGCCTAAAGAAGGATTTGAATTAACAATTGCTTGCGCCACTGGATATTCAGCAGTCATCGCAAATGCTAAACCATTACTAACGTCGATAGCGCACTCAGCAAAAGTTCCTAAAGGAGATAAGTGTATAGCGCTATAATTAGACACAAAAGTTTCAATAACATCATTAGTAACTGTTGATACTTGTGAAATAATACTTTTATTGTTTAAAAGTATTTTTACTTCCTCACTAGTTAGAACGGAATTATATAAAGAAGAAGTATCTTTTTTAGTAATTAACACTAATTCAGAACGATAATATTCATCACTAAAATCTATAGATTCTCTTCTTTCTTCAGTATCAGTCATTCCTGCTAGAACTAGATTAATAGTGTTAGTTTGAACATCAGGTACTAAACTTTCCCAATTTTCTTTAATTATTTCCACTTCCATATTAAGAGCTTTACCTAATAAAGCTGCGATTTGGACATCATATCCATCGGCAAAACTCCCACCAATATTATGAATAGCTAGATTATAATCGTTATCACTATTATCTGTCCAATTAAATGGAGAATAGTTACATTCCATTCCTACAATGAGTTTGTTTACTTCAATGTTTGTTGTATCAATTGAAGAAAAACTGGGTTCATAATGATAAATAAAATCATCACTTACGGGTGAACAACTTGTAACAAAAAGTGCTGTTACTGCACATAACATAAAATTATTTTTCTTTGACATAAAAAAATGTCCTCCCTTTCTTAGCCTAGGATCACACATTAATTGTAATCCTTTTAAGAAGTAGGACCTCAATCAATAGTGCCAATCGGATATTTGCTATCCGCCGAGTATGTAAGATATTATCCTACATCCCAACTCATCAATTCTCTTTGACTAAAGATACTAGTGATGGTTTCGGCGACTCTTACCTTTCTTTCTTTCCAAAGTCATTAAGGAAAGAAATACTATTTTGTAGTCGCTCCTCTATTTGATTCATAGACTTGCTACAAGTTTAAATGATATTGATTTGTTTTGCAAGTACTTTCCAAAAAAGTTAAGCATTTTCATAAAAATATATTCAATAAATATTAAGTAATAAATATATTGTTAACATTAAGCATCAATTTAACAAATGTTTAATTTTCACCTTGACTATGTTAACGATAAATAGTTAAATGATTGTAAAGAACGGAGAATTATTTATATATAACTTTATTTTACATGCATTAAAAAATGATGTGTGATACATTCATCAGTTCTTTAATAAAAAGATTTTTTTAATTGTTATAAATAAAGATTTATAATTAGAAAGAAGTGCTTTTAAATGAAAAATAATAAATATGGTTGTTTAGACTTAAATAACTTTGAATCAACTATAAGAAACTTTAATAGTGTATTTGATTCGTCTAATTATGAAATAGCTAGTTCTGTTATACCTATTGATATTAATGATTTAAGTGATGAAGAAAAAAAGAATGCTAAAATTATTATTGTTGGTAGTATTACGCCTTGGAATGGTAAGGGATGGTTTTATACAGCTC
>CAKPAV010000068.1 GCA_934133115.1 uncultured Bacilli bacterium | reverse complement strand
CAGTAATATCAGGAATTGAAGTTTGGAACCCATTAATTAAAGCTGCACCACCTGCAGCATAGGAGGTAATTATTATGAAAAAAGAAAATATTTTAAGCACAATTTTTTATGTCGCGTTAGCGTCATTAGCAATAACTGCTACAGTGTCATTAATTCAAAAAGCAAGCAAGCCTGGCAAAGAACCATCAATTAGCGTTCCTGATGTTGAGACACGTAAAAACTTAACTACATTTAATTTTGTTACAACTACTGATAATAAAGATTTAAGTAGTGAAACAACTTTCATTAATTTCTTAAATGGATGTAATGAGGACAGCAAACAAATTTTTGGAAAATTATTAACAACAACTAGTAATGAAAAAACTGTTCCATATGCATTAAAACTATATCAAAGCAAAGAACTAGGCTTGCGTTTAGGTTCATCAAGTAGTCTTGGTGGCTTTGGTATTAATATGGCAGAAGATTTTACATTTAATCGTGCAAAAGTAAAAGCAGTCAATTATCATCGATTAAAAACAATCGCTGAAGAAGATGGATCGTTTAACTATAACAAACAAACCAATGGTTCATCTTATACGTTTAATGAGAAAGCAGTTTCATTACCAATGAAGGATGATTTAAAAGTTGCTGATGAAATAATTGAAAGTATTTTTGAATTTGACACAGCACAAACAACATTAACTATTCAAGGTGTTACAGGCCGTCCATGTCTTTTAAGTCTTGAATTATGGACTGAATAAACAAGGAGGCATTTATTATGGCAAAAAATAATTTATTTAAAAACATATTGTTGATTGGTGGTATTGTTGTAGCTTCGACTGCAACAGTGTCACTAGCAAAAAATCTAATTAAGAATAATCGTAAAGACGCAGTTGTTGAATTTTATGAAAAAGACACCTTATATGGTAGTGATTATATGCAACCATTTACTAGCATATCTAAGGGCGCAAAATATAGTGTTTTCTATGACAAAGAAAATGGCACTGATGAAGAAAAGAATCTTCGTAAGCCATCATCTGATGGTAAATGGACAGCGCGCGTTGATATAACTGAATCAACATTTTATAAAGCTGGTTCATTTAAAAAAGAATTTAATTACGTAAGTACATCAACAGAAAAAGTAAAAGGATTCTTTGACATTGGCACTGACTCATGGGGCGGAGATGAAAACGGCACATCGGTTAATTGTTCCGCTGATAATGTTGTAATAGGTGATGAAGCTGTAGAACTAACAATTGATAAAGATAATGAAACTAGTGCTTGTTTAGATAGTAAATGGAGCATGTTCGATGGACGTTTTAAAATTATGTTTAAGACTGATTTAAGCGATTATGGCGCTTTTGCTTTTTGGTTAACTGGTGTTCAAAACGAACAAAATACAAAAGATGAAATTACTGTAGAACTTTGTGGTAATCAACAAGTATTTTATGGACATGCTGTTGGAGATGATTATTCATCAACTAACGAAAAAATAGATATTAATTATGCTGATGGATATTGGCACAGTTTAGAAATCAATTATAATCACGCTACACCAGAAGCAAGCATTAAACTAGACGATCAAGTTATTTATACGTTTGAAAGTAGTGTTATTACTAATGTTGAATATGTAAAGCCACATATTGGACTATTATACCCTACTAGCCCTACATGGGCAGGCAAAAAGACAAACAAAGTTAATAAAGTATATGTCTCTAACTACGAAGTATATAAAGTGAATGGTGACACACAATGATAAATTTTAAAAAAACATTAATTCCAGCAATGATGTTACTAGCTACAATATCTTCAATGTATAGCGGTAATAAAACTATTAAAATAGCTGCGGCAGAAGATACAGCAAGTGGCGATGTTTCTAATAAATCAAAGAAAGTTGAAAAAGGCTTTACTACTAAGAATTTAGCATCTTCAGGCACGGTTGGTCTTATCGATGATACTAAGACAAAATTTGAAAATAATTTTACTGAAATAAAGGCTCAAAAAAAACTATATGATGATTCTTTTTTTAAAAGTATTTTAGAACCTTATGGAGATACAATTCTTGCTCATCGTAGTGATGGTTATGTTATTAGAACTGATTATGATAATACAAAATGGCAAAACACTTCTTATGTTTTAAAAAACAGCAGTCAAGGCATTGATAAAGCCACATTAGAACGATTCGTTCATATAAAATATGGACTTGATTACATATTTGAAGATTGGGACAAAGAAAAAGAACAACCTCTGGAATTAGCTATTAAAATAGATTTAGATGATATTGAAACAGGGATAAATGCCTGCTATCCATTTTATAAGTTTTCAACAGTGGAATCACTAAGGCCATCAGAAGACTTTACAGATACGATTCCGATTATTTCTATTAATGGCTATGATTATTTTACTGCTCAAGTACATTGGGATTTTTCAACAGAACTTCCTAGAAAAACAGTTACTTATCAATCTAATAATGCGCGTGCTTATATTTCTTACACTAAAAGTGGATATGCTGGTTATGTATTTTTAGAAATACCATTCACAAGCTATTTACAGTCAATAAGCGTTGCTAGTTATATTAAAGTTGCTAATGGTCAACCATCACAATATCCAGGCCTTGCGCGTTCTGTTTATGTTCTCAACGACGCATATAAATCAGGATTTAAGGCACCTATTGTGATTAGTGACTTAGATTTTAAAAAGGGTACAACTACAACTATAACATCTAATAGTGTTTACGTTGATTCTAATAATACGGAATCAATTGAAGCTGTTGATTCTGATTTTGTTAGATTAGATTCTTTGGTTATTGATAATAAATATACTTTATATGCTAAACGTACAGGTGAACATCCAACGCCTACTGAAGATTTATACGAGTTATATACTGATAGTGATTTTAAGAATAGATTTACTTATGATTCCGATAATGAATTAGCTAATAAATTACAAGAAGCAAAAGACAATGTGAAAGTTACGATTTCAAAATACAATTATTCTATTCTAAAAAAAGAAAACTTGAGTAGTACAGAATATGCAACAACAGCTGACTTTGTTGATTGCGGTAATTTCTACGCTTTCAAAAAAATAAATAAAGATCAAATACATACTGTGACTTTTAATGCACTCAAAGATACGGGACGTGGAAGCATGGTAGATCGTCTAGCATTTAGTGCTTATGATAATACTACCAATTTAAAAATCACGAAGATATCAGCAATTATGTTTTATTATTCTTTTTATTATAATTATGATCCGCATTATGATAATGGAAAAGTTTATAACTTAAGCATATCAGCACAAGATTTAATTGATGGTGGTGTAGAAAGTGGTAATAAAGAAGTATTTTGGCATTGGTTTAAAGATAGCACTGGGAACATCATCCACAAAAAAGATAAGTTTGGCACTCAATTCTTTTTGACAGGACTAAAGAAAAGTGACTATAAATATTTTAATTGGGATGGTGCTTCTGATGAAATTAAAAAAGCTGATAAATCAGATATGTTTCTCATAGGTAACAAAGGTGTTAATGGTGTTCGTGTTACTTTTGAAAGTATTATCTCATGTGTCTACATTGATAAAAATGGTGATTTAATTAATTGTTCTTCGATATTTCCTAATGGTATCAATGCACCTACAGCCATAATTGATGATGATGGTAATGTTACATTGGTTGATTTTAATGGTAATGTTATTCCTGGTACAGTTAATCCTGATACTGGTGTTATCGTTATGCCTGATGGTAATCCTTATGAACCACCTGACAATGTCGAGGATACAAAGCCAACTAATATACCAACTAATATATTAGATAAATTAAAGAAAACAATTGACAAAATAATGAGTTCGCTTTCAACAATTGTAGTAGTTGGCGGTGTTCTACTTGTCATATCAGCAGTTGGTCCAACAATAGTAGCTATCTTCAAAAAGAAAGAATGATGAGCTATGAGAGAAATCAATTTTGATACTCATGAAAAGCGTAATGTATTTCTTAAATTTCTTTTAATAGCTGTAATTCTATTTGTAGCTAATTATTTACTTAAAGCTTGTGACTATGTTAATAGTTCTGGCATTGATAATAACATTGCTAATACTTATTTCTTTGATAGTTCTACAACGTATTTATATTACTTTAAAACTGATTCAATTGGTCAAAGAATCGAATACGATGAAAACAAGGAAATAGATCAGATTGCATTTACTTATGAAGTTAGTGATAAAGGTATTGTTACTATAGAGTTCTATAACGCTACAACAAATAATGTTAGTTTCAAAATAATAAAAGACGGATTACTTAATTTATCGGATAACAAAATATTTTACAAATATTAATAAAAACATTTTTCCAGGAGGTGTTAAAAATGAAAAATTTAATAAAAAGAACAAAGGAGCTTTTAAAAAATAACTGGCCACGTTTAATTATTCTGGCTATTGTTTTAACTTTGTTCTTTTTCTTTTGTTTTAGCTCACACATTAAGCGTTTAGGCATTAGCTTATTATCTTTAGCAAAATCATTAAAGTATTACTGGCAAGCAATAGCAGGCGTTGAAGATTTAACGCCACCACCAACATCGTTTGATATTATGCTTTATCTTCATAAAGGTAATATCGCTGAATTATTTCCAGTTGATTTACGTAATTTCTTTGATAATATTGAATACTTTGGAAGAATACTTATTAGTCCTGATTTCTTTAATCTTTATTTGCTGGATATTGGAACTTATGCAAGCTATTTATCAATCATCATTAATATTATACTTTCACTATTTATTATCGTATTGGTAATTAATTCAACTAGAAAATATAAGCCTGATGATGAAGATGAAGATACTAAAGCCTTAACAAAATATAAGAAGCTTAAAAAGAAGCTTCAACCAGGATTTAACAAGCTAAAACTTGCATACAATTATTTGTTTCATTCCTGGCTTGGTGTAGCTTTATTATTAACGTTAATTTGTTATCTTCAACTATTCACTATTGCTATTGATTTACTAGCTGGTTATTTCTATTTGTTCGCTGAGTTCAAGCTAACAATAATACCAACAATGTTATTAATGATTCTAATTGATTTTATTCCTCAATGGCTATCAATACCGATTATATTTAGATTAATCTTCATATATTGGATATTTGACTTAATCAGGATGAATCAAGCTTATAAAGAATTAGACAAGCTAACTGAAGAGACAAAAGATTTTCTTAATGATACAGGTAATATTATTTTAATTACAGGAGCTTCTAGAACAGGCAAAACAGCATTTGTTACCGAATTATCATTATTCTATGAAAAACTTTGCTTTCGTCCAACGTTGCTTAATTTATTGCTATCCATCGAGCGAAAGTTTCCAAAGTTCAATTGGGCAAAGCTAAACTGTTTAATTGACGCACAAACCGCATTAAAAACACAAGCTGATATAAATGACTTTGTCTTTCACATTATGCAAGACGCAAGAAGTGGTAAAAACACTTATGGCTTATTTGATGAAGATTTAGACAAGTATATTAAATGGGATAACTTAACAATGGAATCAATCTTTAATGCGATTAATGATTATGCGATTTTATATTATTTCTATAATTTAGATAATCCTATGCTTATTAGTAATTACCCTATTATGTCAAACAGTGTAATTAATCCAGATAATCACTATTTCAATGTAGATCACTTTAATCTTTTTAAAGAATCTAAAAGTGAATATTTAAGAAGAGTACAAGCTAGAAGCGATGAAACATTATCATTGATTAATAACTTTGATTATTTAAAGCTTGGTATTAAAACTAATGTTAATGCAACGGATACCTATATACCTGATTTAGGTTCTTATGCTTTTACAGAAATGGGAAAAGAGCGCGGCTCTACTGATGATGTAAAACACGCTTCACGTAATGCTAAAGATTCTAATATTAAGAATGATAAGTTTAATGAGCGATTAAAGATATGGTCGCATATTGCAACAATACGTTATGAGACACTATTTAAAGTTATCATGGATGAGCAAGACGCAAAAGGAATAAATGTTGAACTAAGAAAGACATCTGAAACGATTATAACTTTAGATCGTCATAAAAAGAAAAGAAAATTTGCACTTAAGAACTGGTGGATAGAGCAATTCTTATGTAAATGGATATTACAAAAATATGATGATTATAATTGCCATAGAAAAGAAATTAAATTAAACAGTTCTTTACCTAACTACTTTATAAAAGAGTTTGCAGGTCACATTAACGATTATTACATAAAAAGATATAACAACTTTAGCTACACTGAATTTGAACTTTATAACGTAAATGGTTCTTTATCAGATGTTAATACTGAAGTTAAAAATGTATCTTTACGTTTATTTGATAAAGTAGCGTATTCAGGACGTTTTGCAAGTACAGTCATGAGGCGTTTATTCTTACAACAAATGCGTCAATCTAACATGGGTATTACTGATTTAAAACATTACTCAAGTTTGACACCGTCTATACAAGAGTATCAATACCAGAACTCATATATGTACACTAATTATTTCAAAACATTTGAAAAAAAGGAGACTAAGAAAGATGACAGAAAAACAACAAAGTGAATTATTAGAAATTATGATTGGGAATAGTTTCATAATTGATGACGATATCGTGACTAGTATACTGTTTTGTTGCCATCGTAAAAACTTTTTTAAAATTTTAAGGCAGATCATAACCATTTTTAATGGTATAAATCCATGCACTAATGATTTGATAAAAGCGATTATTCAAAATGGTGAACTTGGAATTAATGGTTCGTTTTTTTCAATTACTAGGTCGACAGATAAACATTATGAAGAACTTAAAAAATTAATTGAGGAGCACAACAAAAATGACAGCACAACGACAAAATGAATTATTTAATACATTTATTAATAATAGTTATTTAAGTCCAGATGACACTATTTTAATTAATATTCCACCTGACAATGATGATTATTTTGAACTTATAATATTAATTACACTACCTAAATTATCATGCAAAAATTATTTATTATTAGAAACAATAATTGAGCATGGTTGTATTAATCGCAATGGTACAATCTGGTCAATCATTCCATCTAGTGCTAAACATTATGAAGAACTTAAGGCATTAATCAAGGAGAAAAGATACAATGGCAAATAAGAATGATGAATTGTTAAAAACTATGATTGAGAATAGTTATATCAATCCTAATGGCGTTATCTGGATGTCAATTGATAAAGATAATATCTTTTATGAAGCTATCAAGCAAAGAATTAAGGACTGTGATGATTATTATGAAACTGATAATTAAGTATTTAGATAATACAACAAAGCGTGTAAATACACGCTGCTATAATGATGTATTTAGTTATTCAGTCAATAAATGGCCTAGTGCGGCTAAAAAGCTAATTGATGATATTAACACTACTATCATTGAAATTTATCTTCAACCTAACGTATTTGAGCGAATGGAGAGTGGATAGCAATGCCTGTTTATAAATACAAAACAAAAGAAGGTATACGCTTCTATGTAAAGTATTCCATATCAGGCTATACCACTTGTAAACGCGGCTTTGAGACTAAAACAGAAGCTATTATTTATGAAGCTTCAATGTTAAAGAAAAATAAAAAGAGATTAAAAACTTTTTATGTAAAAGATTTATTTAAGCCGTATTGCAACTTGATCCAAACGAAAATCAAAATAACATCAGCTCATGGTAAGATACAAGTATTGTACAAACATATATTTCCTTATTTTGAAAAAATCAAAGTTAAAGATGTTACATCTGTTTATCTTAATCATGTAGCTAGTGAAATCAATAAAAAGAAGTACAAGAAAAAGAATTATTTGTTTTCACTATTAAAAGAATTTCTAACATATTTAATGGACTATGGATTAGATAGAGAGATAAATATGTCTATGTTATACGCTCGATATAATTCATTTGTTGATTATGTTGATTTTGATTATTACACGCGTGAAGAGTTTAATCAGTTTATAAGTGTTATAGATAGTCCTAAGTATCTACTAATATTTAACTTGCTTTTTAATTACGGATTACGCATTGGCGAATTATTAGGACTTAAGCATTGTGATTTTAGTAGAGAAAAAGTAGCTATACGGCGCGCGATAG
>CAKPAV010000067.1 GCA_934133115.1 uncultured Bacilli bacterium | reverse complement strand
GTCTAATTCTAAGTCACCAATCAAATTACGTAATGTTGTAGCAGATAAATTTTCAATGGCGTTTAATGGATTATCCACACCATATGTATAAAGTTTTGGATCGGTAATTTGGAAATAAACTACAGTATCAATTTGCATAGTAACATTATCTTTAGTAATAACTGGTTGAGGTTTAAAATCTGCGACAGTTTCTTTTAAAGATACTACTTTTGCTTTTGAATCAATAATAGGCGCTAGCATATGGAAACCAGCTTGTAAAGTTTTATGATACTTACCTAATCTTTGAACAATGACTGTATGTGCTTGTGGCACAATAACAATACAACGCGCTAATACAATAATAGCAAATAATACAATTGCCGCTAAGGCAACAACTAGGGCAATTAAGCCTCCATCACTCATTAAAAACATTTTATTTACCTTCTTTCTTTTTTACGATTAATTTATTTCCTCTAATTTCCTTAATTTGAGCAAATTCACCTTTTAAAATTTCTTCATCACTAACAATTGTCCAAACAACATCACGAATTTTTCCTTCACCAGGTTCATTGTGCTTAACAGTTTGAGTAACAAATATTTCTCCGCCAATAAGCGAATCAGCATTTGTAGCACTAGAACGAACTTTAATCTTATTACGTAAGAATAGTTGACTAAATATGAAAGCTAGCAAAGATATTCCAGCAAAAGTAACTATTTGCCAATAGAATTCAACACGACATGCAGCAAGTATTAAAGATGGAAGTGCCGCTAAAGCAAACCAAATACTGACTAATTCTTGTGTAGAGAATTCGATGACAATAGCTATGACAAATACAACCACCCAAACAATTATAAATACATCATTAATATTTGAGGTTAATGATATCAACCAATTAAGCATTTCGTTCCCCTCCTTATAAAAAATATGTTATTCACTAACAAAATTATTATAGCAATTATTTACATGTAAATATATAAAAATTGATAAAATTATATTGTATTATTTATCCAAAGTCTATTTAACTATAGAAAAGTAAATCCAGTTATGTAAAAAAAGTTACATAAAAAATAGTCATTACAATCAAATTTTGCACTTAATTTAGTGCTAAAAGTTTTATAACATCAGAAACATGATTTAAATTATTCATATTTCTAATGAATGTTTTTTTGAGATTTCGGATTACAGCATGTTACTAATCCATATTTTTACTTTTTTAGCATCCATTATGCTATTTAAATGAAAAAAAGCTAAAATGGTTTATTACACTTTAGCTTTAAAATTAAATTTGAATTAAAAATTAATTATTAGTTTCTGTTTTTGGCTCTTTTGAAGCTTCTAATATTACTTTATCTTCTTTTGTGTATTTTTCAACATTCATCCAAATGAACATAATGCCCATAACTAAATACGCTACCGATTCAACACCAAATCCTAAGATTGTGTGAACAAAAGGTTTAGATGCCGCAGGAGTTATAGAATTAATACCTGCAATAATACCATTACATACACCAGCCATACATACCATAATTGAACCATATACGGCCATTGTGAATCCATCAGTACGGATTCCGTGTTTTGCTTCTTGGTGATCTAAGACATTAGCAAGTAAAGCTAATGAAATATACATAGCAGGTGCAGTACCTAAAGCTTTAACACAGAATGAAGCAACTGAAATACCTGTCACAGCTGCACCATTTGCTTGAATAGCAGGAATTAATGCCACAAACGCTAATGATCCACCTAGGAATGCCAAAGCACATCCCATAATAATTGTCTTAGATTTAGTAAATTTATTAGCTAATGGCCAAACAATTGCCATACCTAAGGCAGTTGGAATAGCACCAACAGTATTAATCAATGATGATAATGAGCTTTGTCCTGTCATTGCTTGCGAATAGAATGACATATCATTATTTTTCATTTGTCCACCAAATTGATATAAGAAGAAGAATACAATAATTAACCACCAATATTTGTCTTTAACACAAACATTAATTTGTTCTTTCATAGAAACAGATTTTACTTCAGTTTCGCCAGCATTTTGATTCTTAGCTACGATTTCTTCTGTAATTCTTTCTCTAGTGAAGAAATATTCTAATAAACAACCAATTACTAAGCAAACAACCATGATAATCATTAAGATAACCCATTTTGAGTTTGCTTGATCTGGTGTAATACCCATTGAGTAAGCACCTGATGGGTTAGCGGTTGTAACTTGTGAAGCTACAGATACATCGTTAGTAACCTTTTCTACAATTTCACCTAATTTATCATCATATGCTAAATATTTATAAGTTGGCAATAATCCGATTAAATCTACTAAAATACCACCAGCCATACCAGATAAGCCTGCTGCACCAAGTTGAGCAGCCATAATACATGTAGATAATAATCCACGTTTCTTCTCATCACGAGTTGATAAGTTAACTAATGCAGAGTGCGAAGTATAATATAAAGGCCATGCAAGTGCATAATATAAGTTATATGCAACTGCTATAACTACTGACGCCCAGAAATTAGGTGTGGTTCCTTTTCCTCCACCCAACCAAGTTGCACCTTCTGGTAAAGGTACTAAGAATAAAGCAAGTAATGCCACAGCAATAATAGGCATACCGATTAAGATTAAAGGACGTGCCTTACCAGCCATTGTTGGCTTTTTTTCCATTAATCTTCCGACAAACAAATTACCAATTATGATAATAACAGCAGATAAAATAGGAAGTAATGTTTCAAATAATGGAGCCCATTGTCCTAACATTAATACTTTATCCCAATATTGAATAAGCCAAACATTAACAACACCATTGCTTATTAATGCTAAAATAGGTCCTAATAAATAACCTAAGCCAGCTTCTGGAAATAAAGTAACTTTGTCCTTTTTGATCTTAGTTTTCATAAAAGGTTTTTCAAAAAAACTAGTTTTCATTTTAAATTTCCTTTCCTAACTTTTACTATTTTAATAAATTGTTGTACATTTATCAATAATGATATCGCTAAAATTGAAAATTATTTTCAAACAAGTATGTCCCATGAGTCTTATTATAAGTTTCACCATTTGGCAATACAATTTGTGCTTCACTACCATAAGGAATAGTAACATTTAAAATAAATTTGTCATTTTCAATCTTCCAACTAGACTTAACAATGCCATAAGGAGTTTTAGTTTCCGCTTTAGCGTAATTTAATGAGCCTCCAACAATTGGTTTAATTAAAATTTTCTTATATCCGCATTCTAGTGGTTCAATACCCGCAATACGACGATACAAAAAATCGCCAACTGCTCCACTAGCATAGTGGTTAAAAGAAATCATGCCACCTGTTCCATCTTCTCCGATTGGACACTCACCATTTTCATTTAAAGCATCCCATCTTTCCCATATTGTTGTTGCACCAACTTTTACTTCATAAAGCCAAGATGGACAAATCGTATTTTCTAACATTTTATAAGCCACATCTTTATAACCATTATCTGCTAGAACAAAAAGAATATATGGAGTACCTGGAAAACCAGTACCAATACAATAGTTATTCTTTTCCACTAATTGTTTTAAGTTATAAGTCGCATTAGGTATATTTTCTTTTTTAAACATATCAAATTGTAATGGCAAAACATATCCTGTTTGGAATTCATTATAAAGTTTTCCCCTTTTATTAGTTAAAATAGATTCATAAGCATCCGCAACTTTATTCGAAAATTCCAAATAATACTTTTCATCATCTTTTTTATTTAAGATATGTGCTATTTTACTTAATAATAATGATGTATGTCTTAATGATGCTGTTGCAGTCCATTTACTTCTACTTTGCCATTCTTTCATTTTCGGCACATCTGGAGAAACCCAGTCGCCAAAGTGGAATATACTTGGTGTATTCCAAATATAACGATGCTTGCCAACCCCAATGATATTAGCCCAAAATTTACAAGCATTAACATATTTTTTCATTGATTCATATGCTTTTTCTAAAACATGTACATTACCAGTTTTTTCATATTCTGCCCAAGGAACCATTAAAGCAGCATCTCCCCAAAAATCAATTGCCATTTGCGGCATAGTAATTGGAAATCCATATCGATGGACCGGAATAGTTGTTGGAATACCACCAGTCTTTAATTGTTGACTTCTCAAGTCTAATAACCATTTATCTAAGAATCGACTAACATCAAAGTTGAAAAATGCTGTTTTAGCAAATATCGCAATATCACCAGTCCAACCCATTCTTTCATCTCTTTGTGGGCAATCAGTTGGGATATCCACAAAATTGGATTTACTAGACCAAATAATATTTTGTTGTAAACGATTAATTAAAGGATTAGAACATTCAAAATTACCAACTTGTTCTATATCAGAATATAAAGCAATTCCTTTTACTTCAATTTGATTAATATCTATCCCTTCAAGCGAAATATATCTAAATCCCATATATGTTAAAGTTGGGGCAAATTCTTGATTACCTTCTTTACAAATATAAGTTAATGTAGCTTTTGCACTTCTTAAGAAAACAACATTTAAATCGCCTTTACTATTTAAAATTTCGGCGTGTTTAACTACTACTTTTTGATTTTTAGTTGCTCCTTTTATTTTTAAAGAGACAACACCAGCAAAATTTTGTCCAAAATCAATAATATATTTATTATCTAGTTTTTTTATTGTTTGTGGCTTTAATTCTTCATGCGCTATTACATTCGCACCATAATCCAAAAGCAATTTCGGATTAATTTTTAATTTTTCATAACTTGCTTTATGAAATATAATATTACCCAATTCTTTATTAGCGTCATAAGTCTCACCATCATAAATATCCGCCATTAGGACTGGTGAATCACTAGATACTTCCCAAGTCTCATCGGTAGAAATAATTTCTGATGTATCGTCCTCATAAGTAATATGAATATCACATAATAAAGCTTGTCGATCAGCAACATCACGATTTTTTCTTGTAAATACAAATGAACCTACTGCCCAACCGCCGGCAACAATAAAATGCAAATCGTTATCTTTTTTTAATAAAGCAGTTACATCATATACTTGATATTGTAATTGATGTTTATATGAAGTAAATCCTGGAGCAAAATAATATTTTCCTACTTTTTTTTCATTTAATAAGAAATCATATATGCCAATTGCCGTTACATATGCTTTAGCACTTTTAATTTTTTTATTGAAAGACAAATGTTTTTTAAATAAAAGTGGTTTAGGAGATACTTTTTTTTCTTTAAAAACATATTTTTTATCTGTAATCCATTTTCCTTTAAACTGAGTCGATAAATAACCTGTTTCATAAATTAAACTAGTTTGATCTTTATTACCTAATGAATCTTCCACAAATAATTCTGCTTTATATTTAGTAAATGGTTTTAATTTATCGCCATTATAGACAATACAAACTTGTGAAACAGTATCAACACTCCAACCATTCATCTTTAAAGTAGCCTTTTTTAAGGTTGAATTTTTATCATCACTTACAAGCGAAAAATTAAATGATGGATGCTCATCATCAGAATAACAATATTCTTTGATATGATTTACTTTAAATTCTTCTATTTTAAACATAAATAGTCCCTTCTTTCTTAAAAAGACAAAGGGACTACTAATAGTTGATACTAGTAGTCCCATACATACTTTTTACTATTTTGCTTCTTTACTTACAAAATTTGTAACAATTGAAACTACACCAGATACTAACATGAATACTGTGCCCACAATAGCGCCAATACATGATGATCTAGCAACAGGATTACCGCCTTCAAGATCAGAGAATAAAGCAATACCATAATAGTACACTCTATCACTTAAGAAGTAAACTGCCGCTCCAACTAAGAAGAATGTAGTAACAATAGATAATATATCAAATACCATTTTGACAATTTTATTATCTTTTAAAGGAGTAAATCCTACAGCAATATTAGCTAACACAATCAATAAAGCTAAGACTAAGAACCAAATGATTTGAGTAGAAACATTCGCTTCGGTAAAATAAGGAAGTGATTTGTTAACTGCATAAATAATAATCGAAACAAGTGTTAATAATGCAAGACATGCATTAAGAATAAAACTTACGCCTTGATCTTTAATTAATTTCATTTTTATGTTCCTCCTTATTCCTTTTCTTCTTCTTTTTCTTTTTTGCCTTTGATACTAGCAAATGCCATCAAGCCAACACTAGCCGCTAAAATAGCGCTAAATGAGACTGTTAATACATTAAACATTACTTGCCATGATGGAGTAACAGAAATAACTTTTGTTGAACCATCCATACCATTTAATAAGTTAGAATTTGCATAAGCATACCATTGGTATTTCATGTTTTGATGTAAATGTTCATTTAATAATTTATCTTTAGCAATATTAGTAGCTTCATAGTCAACCCATTCTGTCTTTAGGTCAGCTTTTTGTCCGCCACCATTAGCCATCATAGTAATACCACCAAGGATACATTCACCTGGTAAGAAATAGTTTTGGCCATTAACCATATCAGTAGAAATTAATCCTTTGTAGCCCCATTCTTTTCTTAAAATATTTTGCATTAAGCCTTCGTGACCATTTAAATTAGAACAACCGATTCTATTGAAAGCAGTCATAGTAGCTAAACATTCGCCAGATTCATATGCTTTTTGGAATGATCTTAATTCTGTTTCACGAGCTGTTTGTTCAGTCATATATTCAGAAAGACCATATCTATTATATTCAATAGCATTAAATGCGAAGTGTTTTGGACCAATTAAACAACCAAATTCTCTTCCACCTGCAACCATTTGCTCTAATGAGTAAGCAGAAAGAATTGGATCTTCTGTAAAGTATTCATGAGTACGTCCTTCATATGGTGCACGGTGTAAGTTAGCTCCGCCAGCCCAAATAACTGCACCGCCATTCCAAATTGAATGGTTACCAATTAATTGTCCAGCGCCTCTTTGAATATCTTTATCAAATGTAGCGGCAATTAATGGTGCATTAGGCATAGAAGCTTTATAACCTGTCCAAGTTGTTGCTTGTTCTTCACTTAATTTATAAGGCGAGTTATCTAAGATTGAATAGCCTTGGTTAACACCAAATGATGAGAATCCATTAGGACCATCTGCTTGTCTATTTCTTGGGTTACCAATTGATTCAATTGTCCAAGTTGTATTACCACCAACAGCAACAATTTTAACTGCATCATCTAAGTCAATTTGATTAACAAAGTCATCCCATCTAATATCATCCCACTTAGCATCTTTCATATCAGCAAGAGTATAACTTGTTTTCTTTGATCCCCAAACTGTATCAACTTCATCATTTTTTTGAATAACGTGTTTTTTATTACGTAATTCTTTAATCATATCTGCGTTTGGTGTAACTACTTGTCTTGTTGGATATGTAGCTGCCCAATCGTTTCTTGATAAATATGTAACAGCACCAGGTTGATAGTAATTTAAGTCAGCATTATCTAATTGATTTTGAATTAATACTTTTCCACCTTTAGATCTACCAAATAATGATGAATTAGATGAACCATAATTTTTAACGATTGCGTTATTAGCATCACCGTTTACATCCATTCCATCAGCGGTAGTTTTACCCATTTTAGCAAGGACATTATTTACTGCTTCGTGAGCGCCATTACCAACAGCAAAGTAATAATCACCTTCTGCTAAAACATAGCCACCTGTTACACCATCATGTTCTAATTCGTTATCATATGATGTGGCATCTGATAAATCAGCAGTAATTACAAATTGCTTTGTATCATTTGGTTCAATTATTGTTGTCTTTTGATAATCTAACAATTGAATAGCAGCTTTTTCAAGTTTATCATTATTCTTTCTTGGTAAAGAAACATATAATTCAATTGCGTCTTTTCCTGCTACAGAACCAGTATTTTTGACTTCAACAACAGCGGTAACTACTTTATCACGCGTATTGAAATCTATACTTTTTAATGTTTGCTCAAATGTTGTATATGATTCACCATAACCGAATGTATAGCTTACTTCATCATTATATACCCAAGAAGTTGCACCTTCTTTAGCACCCTTAGATGAAGAAGCATTAGAAGATGGGTTAACAACTGTATCAAAATATCTTGTTTCATAATATTTATAACCAGTATATATACCTTCTTGATAGACTGTGTAAGCTGAAGCTCTTAAGTTATCAGCACTAACAGCGGTCCATCCATCTTTATTATTAGTAATATGATCTTCTTCTTTAGTAGCAATTTCATCTAGATTGCTATAAGAGAAAATACCCCAGTTTTGTGCAGCAGGCGA
>CAKPAV010000066.1 GCA_934133115.1 uncultured Bacilli bacterium | reverse complement strand
GTTTTGGTTTCATACAAAAATAATTATTCGCAAAATTTAACTGCAACTTATGAAATTTCAGTTATTAGATATGAAGCTAAAAGTTTGAATATTATTGGTAGTAGCGATTCAACACATTATTGGGATAATAACGCTGCTTTGTTTCATTATCCAAGTGGCATGAGTTTTATAAGAGTGTACAGTGACGGCAGCACAGAAGCAATAAGCGAATTGTCAAGTCTGCAATTCTATCGAAATGAAACATTAACTGAAAGATTAACTATTGGAAGTTCAATAATCAAAAAAGATGATGGAACAAGAATTTTTGTTTTAGATCCTATTTCTAATGTTTCTGGCTCTTTTATAATTCAATTTGATGAAGATAAAATTTCATCAGTGGCTTTAAAGAATAATGTGAACTTTGTTTTAGGCAATAGATTAAATAAAATTAGAGATTCTTTAACTATCGAAGCAACTCATCAAAGTGGAATAGTTGAAAATGTTACAAACTATTCATTCACTAATAATTCATTTATTTTAACTATTCCATCTTCAATAAGTATTGTCATTGAAGAAACTGAATATGCTCTTGATGTTAATAAATTTACTTTTATTAAGCCTAAAATTTCAAATATTGAAATTGATTCAAGCAATTTTCCATTGACATATAGTAATATTAGCGATGGAATAAACGCAGTTACAACTGATAAAAATAATCCTAAATTAAAAGTAATAGTTTCATATGAAAATGCGGATTATAAACAAAGCTGCTATTTTAAGAATAAACAAATAATTGAAGAAGATGATGAGTTTATTATAAGCTGTGATGAATTGCCTTCATTTTCTTATGATGGATCAAAATATTTATCATTGGATATGGGGTCATATTTTGAAAAAGAATTATGTTTAAAACTTCTTGTTCGAAATATGTTTAATGAATCTAACACAGAAAATAATATAGCTAATCTCTATGTAAAAGTGGTTGAAATAACAGAAATAACAGGAATTAGCCTTGTTAACGTTTATACAGAATATAATGTTAATGATACTTTTTTAAATGATAATGATACCACTGAAATTCAAATATTCTATAAAGATTCATCAGGCGTTCAAAAAAAATTACAAGTAAAATTAAATAGTGGTTTATCGGCTATCAATATCTTTCCTTTAAAAGGTACAAAATTCTTAAATGTAACAAATAGCAAAACAATTCGAATCACAAGCGCAACAAATTATAATGTTTCATGTGAATATACAATTTCCGTAAATTCAAAATATGTGTATTCTTCAACAAAGAAACATAAACTTGTTGCAATTTATCAACAAAAATATGAACTACCAAATGGAGAAACAATATACGATAAGTATATTTTAATTCCAGAATTTGATGATTCTAATAACGCCAACACTAAAATCAATTCCGATGGAGCACGAGTATTAGCTGATGAAAAAATCATCCAAGATATTAAAGTATTTGGATATTTAGATGATATTTTTGATGATACAAAAAATGCTAGAGTAATTTTACTTGATGACTATATCCCTCCAATTGATGGTAGTAACAATATTACTGTTAAATATCCATGCTATGTAGAGGGAAATGCGGATAAAATCAATAATTGTAAATTTGGAATTCTATTTGGAAACAATAATGCAAAAAATAGATTGTTTGTAAGTGGAAACGATGATTTTAAGAATTGTGATTGGCATTCAGGCCAAGTTGATTATGAATTCTTAGAAGATGAATCAATGATAAATGGCAATTTTGGATATTTTGAAGATACTTCATATTGTTATTATGGTGAAACTGATAACGCAGTAATTGGATACGATATTGTTTCTAATGATAAGCTACTTGTTTTAAAGAATAAGTCAGATAAAGAAACTACAGTATATTTTAGAACTCCGACATTAGTAACAGCAATTGATGGTTCTGGAAATGCTATGACTGGAATTGACAACGAGACTTTATATCAAGAGGAATTTCCGTTATCTAAGGGCAATAATTCTGTTGCAGGTATTTCTCCACAAACAATTGCTAATTTTAATGGTGATACAGTCTTTATATCAGAAGATAATAATCTTGTTGGTTTAGATTTAACAGGTATTATTGGCGATAATCAAAGGTATGCTAATTCGCGTTCTTATTATATAGATGAAGAACTTAAAAAATACAATTTATCTAATTCATTTATTTGGACTAATAATAAATATTTATATATTGTTTTAAAAGAAAAAATATTTCTCACGCATTATGAAACCAAAGTAAATAATCAATATGAATGGTGGGTTATAAATTTAACAAATGTAACCTCTATGTTGGAATATAACTCTACATTATTTATTGCAGACTCAAATGGACAATTCTATAAAGTTGGTAAAAATTATGATGATATTTCTAAATTGTTTATTGGAAAAGATGGTTCTCTATTAGTTTCAGAAGGGGAACAAAATGATGAAGTAATTGTATCTAAAGCAGTTATCAATCAATTAGAAGAGAATATTAGTTATACATTCAAAATTATACCTACAAGTAATGAAGATATATCTTATATGTATTATCAAATTGGAACAATTTCTAATGTGAAAAGTGGTTCGGTTGATTTCTTTGTAAATAATAATTTAAATTGTTTAGAATTAGTTGGACTTACAAATGGCGAATCCAATTATGAGCAAGTAAACAAAGTAAGTAGTATGATAAGTGAGAAAAAAATAATCTATTTGAATCATGCAGAAAGTGAAAATGAAATTGCTGCATTTCCAAATAGCTCTCTTAAAACATATTACAAAAAATATTACTTAAAAAAATATATTAGTGATGAAAATGCTTTATTAAACGATTGTTACAAATTATATGATGCTATAACAGGTAATGAAATTGTTCTTTCCGAATTATATCGTGCAACATTATGTTATAAATTAGAGGATGAATTTAATATTGTTAAAATCAACAAACAAGATTCTACTTTCAGCCTTGAAAAAGAAGGTCAAATAATAAATCTTATTCGTTATGCCGATCAAGAAATTTCTAAAGCGTTTAAAGCAGAAATAATCAGCTATAAGCCGGTAGAATCTTACTTTATCACAAAACCATATAATATGGGTTCACTTGATTACTTTAAGACAATTTGGAGTTGGACACTAACAAATGATACGGGAATTCCTAGCGAATTGGAAGTCGCTTATGCAAACAATAAAATACCATTTGAAACAATGCGAACTTTAGCAAAAATAAGCAAAGATCAATTGGGAATGGATTTTAATGAATTGAACTTTCAAAAAGTCGATTTGCAAAAAAATGTAGTGCCAAGAACTTACACTACTCAAAGAATCTTGTCACAACTTAAATTTATATGTTTTGGTTTTAGGAATTTTAATAACACAAATTCTATATTAAGTTCTATGTCGATTATATATACAATCCCATATCCAAGTTATGGTGGGGATTAAAGGAGGAATTATAATTATGAAAAGTAAAAAATTATTTATGAGAATTGCATTACCTATTTTATTTTTAGGATCTTTATCTACCACCTTTGCTCTTTCTAATAATGAAAGAGCAGTGGTTGTAAAAGCAGAAGAAGTTACAGTTACAACGCCAAGCCAAAGTGATGACAAAAAGGATGATTTAAGTGAATTTAAAGACCAAGTGGAAAATGCTTGGAATACTTATATAGTACCTTTATGCAGTGGGTTAACTGTTACTACAGTCTTAAGTTTTATTTTTTCAGCATACTGTAATTTTAAAAACAAAAAGAATAATAAAGAAAGTGCGAATAACATTAAAGAAAGCAATAATAACATTAAAGAAATTATAAATATTGTTTTAGATTTAATAAAAAATGTTTCAGGCCTTTATAAAGAATGTCAAAATTACAATAAAATAGCCAATGAAACAAGAATTGCATTTGAAACAGCAACTAATGATTTAATAAAAAAAATTGAAAGTCAAACTTCTGCAACAGAGAATTTAATGGAATTAAAGCAAATATTAGTCTTACTTGCTGAAATTGAAACTAAGCTTGCTGTTAATGATCCTAATGCAATTAAAGCAGGCATAAGTGAAGATATAGTTATTCTTAATGAACAAATAAAAAACTTGAAGTAGGTGTCTAAAATGAAAAAATTTAAATCAAAAACAATTTCTAGATATAACAAATGGAAAACAGCTAAATACTCCTTATATGCCAGCACTTACATTTTTCCGCTTGTTCCTGCAGCCACAATAACAGGTATACATTGGAATGAATGGTTTAATAAATCTGGACAATCATTGCCATTTGGATTTGCTACTTTGTTAGCCTCTGTTTTAATAACAATATGGGGGATTGCTAAACGTGATGACTTATTAAAGAAGAATGTATCGCCATTATTTTATATGGCTGCTGTTATGGCGATTTGGGCAGTAGCGTTTATGTTCTTAGCGAATATTTGTAATCAAATAGGTCAAATGTTAATGTGGACAGTAGTCGGAATATTATCAGGAGCATCCGCTGATCAAGTTAATAAATCTATAGTCTTCTCAAGAATAGAAGAATACAAAAAAATAATTGACGAAAATGGTTTAGATGAAAAAGCAAGAAGAAAAAAAGAAAGAAAGGAAAAGCTTGAAGAAGAAGCAAAAAAAGAAGCTGAAATGATGCAAGCGGTGGAATAAAAATGAAATCTTATAAGAAAAAGAAAATTAAAGCTTTAATTAAAGACAAATGGGGTTGGTTCTTAGCAAGTGGTATATTTTTAATTATTGGCATTGTAGCAATGATTAGTGGCGCTATAATGACTGGATTTGATTTTATCAAATGGTTACAAACACCTTATGCATTAACATTTTTTGTATTGCTTGCTTTAGGAGTGCTAGTTCTTATTTGGGTAATTATTGCCTACAAGCGAAACCATCTAGGAGATTAGTACCATGAAAGAAAAATTAAAAAAAGTAGATTTAAAAAAAATTATAAAATGTTTATCTATTGTTTGGTTTATTGGCTTAGTTGTTTTTATGACTATAGCCAATTTAGGATTCAATGATGAATTCAATCTTAAAACATGGTTAGGCAACGCTCTTCTTTTAATGGGGATTATGGTTTTTGGATTGTTAATGGGAGAATCTATAGGCACTGATAAGCAAATGGAGAAAGTTGGCGGGCTTTACCAAAAGTCTCTGTTTGAATTAAATAATTTTCTCGATGAAATAAATGATATTCTAATATACTTCGTTCAATTTTTTCAATGGTTCTTAACTCAAGAATTATTTGACAAAAAAGTTAACTATTTAGTTATGAATAATATTGATATAAATAAAGCTAAACAAATTATTAAATATTGTAATTTAAAAGATTTATTCGAATTAAAAAGTCATGCAATAGAAAAGACTGATGATGAAGGGAACAAATTTTGTATTAGACAATTAGATGAAAATCAAATTGAAGCAGTTGAAGAAGTTTTAAGAGGCAAAATTAAACTTGATGCATCAAATCCTAATTATTATTTAACTGCTTTTGGCAAGTCAAATTCAAAATCGGTATTGGAAGTTGGAAAACAATTAGATAAAGAAATTAAATTTAATAAAAAGTCAAACAGATTACTTAAAATAACATTTTCTTTAATTATCTCTCTAATTTGGGGCTTACTTACTGTAAAAGATTTTGCAAGTGGAGATGATGTCCAAGCGTGGGCTAATTTAATTAGTAGAATAGCAGCTATACTGACATCTTTAACTAGTGGATGGTTATCGAGCACAATTGATGTAAAACTTAAATCAGAACAATTAAACAACAAATTGAAAGTGTTAACATTATTTAAAAATGCTTTAGATAAAAAAATATTCATTCCACAAAGTGAAGAAGAACTAGCTCAAAAAGAATATCAAAATTATTTAAAAGAGCAGGAAGAACAAAAGAAAAATGTTATAACACCAGAATTGATTACTTCGAGTGAAGATGTAAAAAGTTTAACACTTAATAAATAATCACTACCATTTTTCTAACTTATTATTTAATGTTATTATATGCGAAAATAAAGTAAGGAGATAATATTATGGGAGAAATACATATAACGCAATTAGGAACACAAGATCGAGAATTTTTAAAATCAAAATCAGCTGCAACACTTCCTGATAATCCAAGTGGAAGAGGACTTTCAGCAGATCAAATTAGAGCAAAATTATACGAACCTCTCATTGTTATTTTTGAATGGATTAAAAATCTTCAAACTGAAATTATTGATGGATTCTCATCATCTAGTGAAACAGTTGATAGTTTAGTCACAAAATTACGACAAGATATTACATCTGGTGCAATACTTTCAAAAAAAGCAGAGCAAGATGCAAATGGAAATAATATCAGCACTACATACGAATCTATAAGTAATGTTACTCAAAAACTTAATGCTTTAGAATCCACTTTAAAAGAGTTAATATCTAATGTTGATTCAAAAGTTGATTTTCATGAGAACAATGTTTTAGATGGAGTTACAATTGTTAAAAAAGCGGAACAAGATGCAAATGGAAATGATATTTCAGCTACTTATATACCTTATTCAAAGATTGCTAGTGACAAAGATTCAGTTGATTCTTCTCAATTAGCAACATTAGGAATTGTTAAGACACTATTGAATACATTGTCTAACTCATTAGTTAATGGTTCGATAGAAACATTAGATACACTAAAAGAATTAGCTGATGCGTTAGGAAATGATCCTAACTTTGCTACAACAATAGCCAATCTTATAGGAACAAAAATTTCCACTGAAGATGCTAATTCTACTTTTTTATCAAAAACCGATGCTGCAATTTCATATGCAACAAAGTCGGAAAATAATGCTACAGCAAAGAAAATAGACGATTTCGTAGATAAATGGAAAGAAGTCCCAAAAATAAGCAATTTAGGGAACGGCCGATACTCATTTACTTATGAAGAATGGATAGGCAATTTAGGAAATGGTCGATATTCATTTGAAGTTAATTTATAGAATGGAGGAATAGAGAATGTCACAAACAAAGAGTGTTGTATTTATTGATGAAACAGAGGTTGATAGACGTATACAGCAAGCAGTTAACCAAGTTAAAGTAAATAAGCAAGCAAAGATTTATGGTGTTTCTGGAATTGGAAACGAAAATCCTATTCTAGCACGAACACATGATGCAGCTGCTGTTGAACTTACTCTCACGACAAATGGGAACTTAATTAAATGTGTTGCTAACGATGCAGAATTTCAAAAATTCTTCGATTTTCCACAATATACTGATGAACTAGGAAATGTCTTTTTAACAATCACACCAAAAGCTTTTAAATTCGATCGAGAAAACGATGGCGAAGTAACTGCTATAAGTGTTAAAGAGTATGAAGATGGTGATGAAGAAAAAGGTTATGAAGTTCATCCTTTCTTTAAAAATTGGACAAGTGAAACAGATTATAGCGGAATTGTAAGTCGCGATATTGCTAAATATTTAAGTGGTGCAAAAAACAAAACTACTAATGCATATATCGAAACTGAAGCCACATCTTTAACTGACACAGTTGTAAATTCACAATCAGGTATCGATTTTACAAAATCTTACGCTAGCTGGGCAAATGGTCGTCAAATAATTAAAAACACTAATCAAAAATACGGAATAATGTCATGGATGTTCATTGATTTATTTAGAATGTTATGTTTAATTTATTTTGGTAGAACGGATATACATAATTTATTTGGATTATTCGAAGAAGGCGGATTTGAATATGCAGAAACTAGTGATGGCGAAAGATATGAATGGGTTGGTCTTGAACAAGGCAATATAACCGGAACTACTGATGCTATTGAATCTCACACCGGATTTAATAAAACATCAAAGCATTACAAAATTTTTAATATCGATCATGCTCTTGCTGGTATAACGACTGAAGGATGCTATCATTGCAAAGAAGGAGTATTCTATTCGCATTTATTTGATTTTGATGCTAGTAAAGATATCGGAATAAGAAGTGTTGTAGATAGTTACGAAAATTATAGTGGTGATTATGGAATCATTACTAAAATGAGATATGACAAATTTGAACCAGCGTTTAAATTAGCTACAGCAGCAATTCCAACAACAGCCGATTTTCCTGAAGATAAAAGACAAAATGTTTTTTATTCAGCAAAACAAAAAAAATACACATTTGATGAAAGTGGAGAACGTGGACAGCTATATTCTTTAGCTTATTATACGACTACGCTATATCCAGATTCTGGTCCGTTCTACTCTCTCTGGCTCTTCGGCTTCTACGCTTGGTGCTACGGCTACTACGGCTTGCGCCTTTGCAAGGC